>NZ_JBHWGV010000042.1:0-30861 GCF_042732955.1 Kitasatospora sp. NPDC059747
TGGCACGCTGTTGAGTTCTCAAGGAACGGACGCTTCCTTCGAGCCGCCTTCCAGCGGGCCCTCCGGGCGCTTCGTTCTTTCGTGTTTCCAGCTTACCAGATGTTTTCCGCTCCGTTTTCCCGGAGTTTCTTTCATCCGATTCCCACTGGGGGGATTTCCTGCAACTTCGCTCCGAAGCTTATCAAAGCTTTCGTACTGCGCAGTTCGCGGGATTTGCTTCGTCGGAGGGCGCGCATTTCGTGAAACGCGCTCGCCTCGATTCGGCGGTGTCGTAGACACTAACGCCCGGGCCCGACCGTTGTCCAGTCAGTCCCAACCGTTCAAACCTACTAGCCCACCGGGGCCACGTCAATGGTCCGGCCGGGATGCGAGAAGAGTAGCAGGTCAGAGGCCTGGTGATCACATCCGCCTCACGCGGCGACCGGCTGAAGGTCCGCCCGGTCGGCCGCGTCCAGGTCTCCGGTCTCGCCGTCCGCCGCGGCCTTCTTCCCCAGCACCAGGGCGTAGAGCAGGAAGGCGGTCTCCGCGACGACGCCGATCGAAATGCGCGCCCAGGTGGGCAGGCCCGACGGGGTCACGAAGGCTTCGAGGATGCCGGAGACCGCGAGCACCGTCGCCATGCCGATGGCCATGCCGATGATGGAACGGCCCTGTTCCGCGAGCGCCGTCGTCCGGGTGCGCGGACCCGGGTCGATCACCGTCCAGCCGAGGCGCATGCCGAGCCCGCCGGCGACGAAGACGGCGGTCAGCTCCAGCAGGCCGTGCGGGATGAGCAGGCCGAGGAAGACGTCGAGTCGGCCCGCCGAGGCCATCAGGCCGATGCCCGCGCCGAGGTTGAGGACGTTCGACCACATCACGAAGATCACGGGGATGCCCAGCGCGATCCCGAACAACAGGCACTTGACGGCGACCATGGCGTTGTTCGTCCAGACCTGGGCCGCGAACGAGCTCGCGGGGCGGTCCGAGTAGTACGCCTCGTACTCGCCACCGGGGCGGGTCATCTGGCGCAGCATCTCGGGCGAGGCGAGGCTGTTGCGGACCTCGGGGTGGTTGGCGACCCACCAGGCGATCACCGCGGTGGCGACCAGCGAGACGACCGCGATCGGCAGCCACCACCGGCGGGAGCGGTACAGGGCCGCCGGGAAGCTCACCGTGTAGTACCGCGCCACGTCCCGCCAACCGCTGCTGCGGGTGCCGGTGACGGCGGCCCGCCCGCGGGAGACCAGCGCGGTCAGCCGGCTCACCAGTGTCGGGTCGGGCGCGGCGGCCTGCACCTTGGCCAGGTGGCCGGTGGCCCGCTGGTACAGGGTGACCAGTTCGTCCGCCTCTTCCCCGCTGAGCCGGCGCTTGCGGGCGAGGGCGTCCAGCCGGTTCCACTCCCCCTGGTGGGTGGCGACGAAGACGTCCAGGTCCATGCGGCGGCTCCATGGTCGACGCGAGGCGCGGGGCGCACGGGGCGGCCGCACACACGCGGGGCGGTCGGGCAGGTCGGGCGGGCGAAGACGTACGGACACGTGCGGGCCCAGCATGCCAGGACGGACCGACGCCGTGGCCCCCGGGATCTCACTTCCCGTCCGAGCGCCGGGCGCCGTATGTTGGCGACTGCGGATCGGACGGCAGCAGGTGGGTCGCGGGGGCCGGTCCGGGATGTCCCGCGCCACGGCGTCCATCCGCCTCCGCGACCTCGACGAGCGTGAACGGACGGGTGTCTTGAGCGACCTGGTGACCGGTGAGGCGGTCGTCCTCGACCTGCGCGCGGCGAAGCTTCCGAGCCGGGCGCTGGCCGTCGCGCTCGACCTGGCCGTGGAGTTCGCCGCCCTGCTGATCACCTCGCTGGTCCTCAGCGTCGCCCTCTCGGGCCTCGACGGCGCCGCGCTGACCGCCATCCTGCTCGGGCTGATGGTGTTCTTCCTGGTCGGCGTGCCGGTGATGGTCGAGACGTTCAGCCACGGCCGTTCACTCGGCAAGGCCGCGCTCGGTCTGCGGGTGGTCCGCGGCGACGGCGGTCCGGTGCGGTTCCGGCACGCGCTGGTGCGCGGCCTGACCGGCTTCTTCGAGCTGATCACGCTGAGCGGCGCGCCCGCCGTGATCTGCTCGGTGGTGAACTCGGAGGGCAAGCGGCTGGGCGACATCTTCGCCGGGACGCTGGTGGTCCGCGAGCGCGCCCCGGGCGGCGGCGGGACGGCGGTCGCCCTGCCACCGGTGCACCCGCAGCTGCTGCAGTCGATGGGGCACGAGCTCCGCGCGATGGACCTGTCGGCCGTCCCCGAGCCGCTGTGGCTCGCGATCCGCCAACTACTGGGAAGGATAGGCCAGTTGGACCAGGCCGTGGCGCACCGGTTGTCCGCCAGGCTGGCCGCCGACCTCGCCGCCAGGACGTCCCACGACGTGCCACCGGGAGTGCACCCGGCCGCCTACCTCGGCGCCGTGCTCACCGAACGTCAGCGTCGGGAGTGGACACGCGCCGAGGGCTACCGGCCGACGGCAGCCCCACAGACCCCACAGGCCCTGCCGACCCCACAGGCCCCGCCGACCGCCCAAGGCCCTCAGACCCCGCAGCCGTCGATGCCCGCGGCGGCCGCCGCAGCCCCCGCCCCGCTGACCGCACCACCGGCACCGCCGGCGCCGCCGGCACCGCCCGCCACCACCCAGCCCAACGACATGGGCTTCGCCCCACCCGCCTGACCCGCGGCCTACCCCCCGAACTCCACCGGCCAGGCGTTCGGCGGCGACTCCAGCTCCTCCAGCTCGACCCCGTCCGCCGACAGCACCACGTCCCCGGCGAGGTGCACCACCTGCTGCTCCCCGGTCTCCAGGTCCGCCACCTGGTACCGCTCGACGAGCAGCGGACCGGAATCCGTGTCGTGCGTGTCGGTCCCCTCCAGCAACCAGCCCTGGTCGAAGGTGCGCGGCGCCAGCACCGGCTCGGTGAACGCCACCAGCCGCACCCGGGCGCTCGCCCCCTCCCGCAGCCGCAGCAGGCGGGCGGTCGCGACCAGGAAGGCCGGCGAGCGCCCGGTGAACCCGTGGGCCCGGTCGTGCCCCTCCACCGCGTGCTCGCCGCCCGGGTCGGCCGCGTCCGTACGCACCCACGCCACCCCGTCCACCGCCCCGCCGCGGACCTGCCACCCGCCCGCCCGCAGTTCCATCCGCAGCGGCCGGGCGCGCGAGTCCAGCGTGAGGTCGACGGTGCCGGTCACCCGGCCGTCCGGGGCGTAGGTCTTGGAGACGTACCGCCAGCCGGCCGGCCCGGGAGCGCAGCTGAACCGCTCCTCGCCGAGCAGCACGTGGTCATGGGTGTCGTGGAGCGAGTACCGGCCGTTGGGCATGCCCGAAGCCTACGTGGACGCCTCCGACCGGTCGGCATGCAACCTTCCGGAGCAGTGCCCGCATTAGGGAGGCGGACGGCGCGGGAGAGACGCCGCCGACACGACGAAGGGGGGTGCGGATGGCGAAGCAGACACACGACGCGGAGTTCACGGAGTACGTGGCTTCCAGGAGCGGCTGGCTGCGGAAGGTCGCCTATCTGCTGTGCGGGGACTGGCACCGGGCCGACGACCTGGTGCAGGAGACCATCACCAAGCTGTACGTGAACTGGTCGCGGGCCAAGCGGGTGGAGAACCTGGACGGCTACGCCCGGCGGGTGCTGGTCAACGTGTTCCTCGGCGAGCAGCGCACCTCGTGGTGGCGCCGCACGGTCCGCCGGGAGACCACACCCGAGACCGTCGCCGACAGCATCGACCTGGACGCCTCGCTGGACCTCCGCCAGGCCCTGGCGGCACTGCCGCCGCGCCAGCGCGCCACGGTCGTCCTGCGCTACTACTGCGACCTGACCGTCGACCAGGCCGCAGAGGCCCTGGGCTGCTCCCCCGGCAACGTGAAGAGCCAGAGCTCACGCGGCCTGGACGCCCTCAGGACCAGGCTCGTCGCCCGCCCCGCCGTCGCAGAGAGGACGCCATGACCATCAACGATCACGACGAGCTGGCCGCCCACCTGACGGCCCTGGCCGACGCGCCGGCCCCACCGGCGGCCTTCGACGTCGCGACGTCCATCTCCCGGGGACGGGCCCGCCTGCGCCGCCGGCGCCAGGCGGCGGTCGGCGCGCTGGCCGCCATGACAGCGGCCACGGTCACGGCCGCCCTCCTGCTGGCGCCCGGAGGGGGTTTGCACGCGACCCAACTGCTGCCCGCCGGCACTCCCCGGGAATCCGCGGCCCCCACCCCCGGCGAGCCGGTCGGCAGCCCCACCAATCCGCTGATCATCAGCGGCAGGTTCGGCTGGCTCCCCGACTGGCTGGACCCGGCTCGCGACGTCGGGTACCTGGCGGACGGATCGACGGTCGTCACCAAGGCCGGCCAGGGCGGCCCGTCGGGGCGGCGGCTGGACCTCCTCGTCCATCCGGCCGGTGCCGAGCCCCGGTTGACCGAGACATCGCAGTCGAAGCCGGAGAAGGACCCGGCGCCCCCCGTCAACGGCCGGACCGCGTACTGGATCACCGATCCGACCCATCCGACGTTCGACAGCGGTCGGCGCATCCTGTGCTGGCAGACCGCTTCCGGCCGTTGGGCGCAGCTGGTGTCGAACCGCCCGCGCGGCGGCGAGGTGCCCGACGACGTGCTGCTCCGGATCGCGGCCGATGTCCAGACCGGCGAGTGGCCCGCCGCGCTGCCGTTCTGGCTGTCGGGACTGCCGGAGGGCCTCCGGCCGAGCCAGGCCGATCTGAGCCGTCCTGCGGCCGGGCAGCCGTGGAGTGCGGGAGCCGCCTTCTCCGTCGGCGAGATGACCATCGCCTTCATCGTGGCCCCCGCGGGCAAGCTGGAGTTCGGGAAGTCCGAAACGGTCTGCCGGGAGGAGCAGGGTCTGCAGATCTGCGCGACGACCGAAGGTGGCAGCAAGCCGCTGCTCGACAAGTTCGGTGGCCTGGAGGGCCTGACCCGGATGGTGCACCCCACCGGTGTCGACCCGTCGACCTGGACGACCGACGTCATCCGCTGACGGACGTCCGAACGTGCCGGTGGCCGGCACCCACGGGGGGTGCCGGCCACCGGCGTACGACTGTCACCGCATCAGTAGCGGTACTGCTCCGCCTTGTACGGGCCCTCGACCGGGACGCCGATGTAGTCGGCCTGCTCCTGGGTCAGGGTCGTGAGCTTCACGCCCAGCGCGTCCAGGTGCAGACGCGCGACCTTCTCGTCCAGGTGCTTCGGCAGCACGTACACGCCGATCGGGTACTGCTCGGTCTTCGTGAACAGCTCGATCTGCGCGATCGTCTGGTTCGCGAAGGAGTTGGACATCACGAACGACGGGTGACCGGTCGCGTTGCCCAGGTTCAGCAGACGGCCCTCGGACAGCACGATGATCGTCCGGCCGTCGGCCTTGCGCCACTCGTGGACCTGCGGCTTGACCTCGGTCTTCACGACGCCGTCGAGCTTGGCCAGACCGGCCATGTCGATCTCGTTGTCGAAGTGGCCGATGTTGCCCACGATCGCCTGGTGCTTCATCCGGGCCATGTGGGAGGCCATGATGATGTCCTTGTTGCCCGTGGTCGTGATGAAGATGTCGGCGGTCTCGACGACGTCATCCAGCGTGGCGACCTGGTAGCCGTCCATCGCCGCCTGCAGCGCGCAGATCGGGTCGATCTCCGTGACGATGACACGGGCGCCCTGGCCGCGCAGCGACTCCGCGCAGCCCTTGCCGACGTCGCCGTAGCCGCAGACGACGGCGACCTTGCCGCCGATCAGGACGTCGGTGGCGCGGTTGATGCCGTCGATGAGCGAGTGGCGGCAGCCGTACTTGTTGTCGAACTTCGACTTCGTCACCGAGTCGTTGACGTTGATCGCCGGGAACAGCAGCTGGCCGTCACGGTGCATCTCGTACAGCCGGTGCACACCGGTGGTGGTCTCCTCGGTCACGCCCTTGATGGTGGCGGCGACCTCGGTCCACTTGTTCGGGGTGTCCTTCAGGGTGCGGTTCAGCAGCTCCAGGATGATCCGGAACTCGTCGTTGTCCGCGGTGGACGGGTCCGGAGCGGCACCGGCCTTCTCGAACTCGACGCCCTTGTGGATCAGCAGGGTGGCGTCACCGCCGTCGTCGAGGATCATGTTCGGGGTCTTGCCGTCCGGCCAGGTCAGCGCCTGCTCGGTGCACCACCAGTACTCCTCCAGCGTCTCGCCCTTCCAGGCGAAGACCGGGACGCCCTGCGGGTTCTCCGGGGTGCCCTCCGGGCCGACCGCGATGGCCGCGGCCGCGTGGTCCTGGGTGGAGAAGATGTTGCACGAGCACCAGCGGACCTCGGCGCCCAGCGCGGTCAGGGTCTCGATCAGCACCGCGGTCTGCACGGTCATGTGCAGCGAGCCGGTGATGCGGGCGCCGGCCAGCGGCTGCGACGCCGCGTACTCGGCGCGGATCGACATGAGGCCGGGCATCTCGTGCTCGGCGAGCTGGATCTCCTTGCGGCCGAACGGCGCCAGGGAAAGGTCGGCGACCTTGAAGTCACCGGTGATGTCGGTCGACATGCGTCTGCTCCTCGCTGATGGGGTGGGGCAAGGCCAAGGTCCTGGGTGTGCGTCGCAGCGCGGCGGTGCCGTACGAGGGTGCACGGCCACGCCGGGGCGGCCGGGCCCGCTGTACCGGACCGGCTCCCTGTGCGCAGCACAAACCGTCGGAGGACCTCTCTCCCTCGACCGGGGCACACCGTACGGGTGCGGACCGCCGATCGACCGCCATCAGCAGCGACGTTCTGGCTCTGGTGACGAATCTACACCGGTGACCCACCGGCCGTTCCCGGTTACGGATTTTCGGGGCCCGGCCCGCCGGGCGTGGCCGCCGGGTCGGCGCCGGCCGCGGCCTTGGCCGCGCTGTACACGTCCGGCTCCAGGTAGATCGCCCGGGCGATCGGGACGGCCGCGCGCACCCGCTCCTCGGCGGCGTCGATGGCGGCCGCGACCCGGGCGGCGCTGTCCTCCGCGTTGACCGCGATCTTGGCGGCGACCAGCAGTTCCTCGGGGCCGAGGTGGAGCGTGCGCATGTGGATCACGCCGGTGACCGCGTCCCCGTCGACCAGGGCCGCGCGGATGCGGGCCACCGACTCGCGGTCGGCGGACTCGCCGAGCAGCAGCGACTTGGTCTCCAGGGCGAGCACCACGGCGATCAGCACCAGGAGGACGCCGATGCACAGGGTGCCGACGCCGTCCCAGACGCCGTCGCCGGTGATCACGGTGAGCGACACGCCGAGCAGCGCGAGCACCAGGCCGATCAGCGCGCCGGTGTCCTCCAGCAGCACCACGGGCAGTTCCGGCGCCTTCGCGGTGCGGATGAACTGCACCCAGCCCTGGCCGCCCTTGGCCTTCGCCGACTCGCGCATCGCGGTGAGGAAGGACCAGCCCTCCATCGCGATCGCGAACACCAGCACGCCGACGGCCCAGCCCCAGGAGTCCAGCGCCTCCGGGTGGCGCACCTTGTGCCAGCCCTCGTAGACCGCGAAGAGGCCACCGACGCTGAACAGCACGATGGCCACCAGGAAGCCGTAGACGTAGCGCTCGCGGCCGTACCCGAACGGGTGCTCCTCGTCGGCCGCCCGGCGCGCCCGCTTGCCGCCGATCAGCAGCAGCACCTGGTTGCCGGAGTCGGCCACCGAGTGGACGCCCTCGGCCAGCATCGACGACGACCCGGTGAAGCCGAAGGCGGTGAACTTGGCCACCGCGATCGCCAGGTTCGCCGACAGCGCCGCGATCAGCGCTTTCGTCCCACCCTCTGCACTCATGCGCTCACCGTAGCGTGCGCCTCTCCCGCGCCTGCTCCCTACGACTGCGCGGCGGCGAGTCCCAGGTAGACGGCGGCGAAGTCGGTCAGCGCGACGAGGTCGGCGAGCGCGTGCAGCGGCTCGGGCCGGGCGCTGGCGTACTCGGTGAGCCGGACGTCGTGGGCGGCGGCGAGGCGGTGCGCCCGGGAGACGCCGAAGGCGCGCGGGCCCTCGTCGTCTTCCGGCACCTCGGCCGGGCCCTCGTCCTCGTCCAGCGGGCCACCGGGCGTGCCCGGGACGTGCCGCAGCAGCAGGACCTGGAGGTGCAGCGGGTCCGGCTCGTCGACGCGGTCGCGGAAGAAGTCGTCCGGGTCGGCGCCCGCGCCCAGCTGGCCGGTGAACATGCCCCGGTGCGCGGTGAGCACCTGCGGCAGCAGTCCGGGCAGCGCCGGGCGGCCGGCCCGGTCGGCCAGCTGCGCGGCGAAGCGGGTGACGACGGCCCCGGCGACGGCCCCCTCCGCCCACAGCAGCGGGACGGTCCCGGCCAGCCTGGCGGCCAGGCCCTTGGCCGGGTTGGTGTAGGCGGCGGCGTCGGGGCGGCAGCGGACGGCCGACGCGTCGAGGAGGTCGGCGGTGGCCGGGAGCGCGTCGTACGGCAGCTGGGTGACGCCGATCTTCTGGGCGAGCGCGAGCATCGGGGTCAGGTGGGCCCACAGCGCACCCGGGTCCTCGGCGGGCAGGTCCGGCTCGGCGGCGCGCTCGGCCGGCGGCTCGTCCTCGGGCCGCGCGGACGGCACGTACGGGAGCGGAAGGGCCCGCACCTGGAGCGCCGCCGCGGCGAGCGGGCTGCCCTCGGGCGCGGTGACGACGATCGCGCAGCCGCGCGCGTAGGCCTGCTCGGCGAGGCCGATCAGGCCCTGCTCGTCACCGTCGGCGGAGCTGATCACCAGCAGGTCGAGCGGTCCGGCCCAGCCGGGCAGCTGCCAGCCGAGCCCGGCGGTGAAGACGGGCGGGGCGCCGGCCCGGTCGGCGCGGGGGGCGGTGGCGTCGGCGGGCGGCAGCGGGGTGACGAGGCTGCCGGTGCCGGCCAGCGCGGCGAGGATCTCGCCCGCGGTCAGGGCGCTGCCGTGCCCGGCGACGAGGACGGCGCGCGGGCGGCCGTCGGGCCGCAGCCGGTCGAGGCCGGCCGCGTCGGCGAGCCGCAGCGCGGTGCGCACCCGCGCGCCGGAGCCGGCCAGCGCGAGCAGGGCGCGGTCGCGGTCGGCGCGCTGGAGGGCGGCCGGGTCGTCGAGCAGGGTGTCGTCGAGCATGCGGCGGTCCTCCGGCTGCGGTCGGCTGCGGTCCTGGGGGCGCTGGGCTGGCGGTGCGCTGGACTGGCGGGGCGCTGAGCTGGCGGTGCGGGGCTTCGCCCCCAAGGATCAGGCCGGGCGGCGGGCCTCGTCCACCAGGAGGACCGGAATGCCGTCGCGGACCGGGTACGCGAGGCCGCAGTCCGTACCGGTGCAGACCAGCTCGGGCTGCTCCTCGGTGCCGGCCTCGGCGAGCGCGGCCCGGCACTGCGGGCAGACCAGGATCTCCAGCAGGAAGGATTCGAGCTTCAAGGGGCTCTCCAAGAGTCGGGAGGTGGCGCGGCGGTGCCCCGGCCGATAGGCAACCCTACCGGCCGGGGCACCGGCGCTCCGGCTCGGGCGCGTCGGCGCCCGGGGCGCGTCAGGCGCGGACGATCGCGAGGACGCCGTCGCGCAGCTCGGCCATCTTCGCCGGGTCCTTGGCCTCGACGTTCAGGCGCAGCAGCGGCTCGGTGTTGGACGCGCGCAGGTTGAACCACCAGTCCGGGCCGGCCACGGTGAGGCCGTCCAGCTCGTCGACGGTGGTGCCCTCCAGGCCGGCGTAGGCGGCGCGGACGGCGGCCGAGCGGTCGGCCTGGTCGGCGACGGTGCTGTTGATCTCGCCGGAGGCCGCGTAGCGGTCGTACTCGGCGGTGAGCGCGGACAGCGTGCCCGGCTGCCCGCCGAGGGCGGCGAGCACGTGCAGGGCGGCGAGCATGCCGGTGTCGGCGCGCCAGAAGTCGCGGAAGTAGTAGTGGGCGGAGTGCTCGCCGCCGAAGACGGCGTCGGTGACGGCCATCTCCTGCTTGATGAAGGAGTGGCCGACGCGGGTGCGCACCGGGGTGCCGCCGAGCTCGCGGACCACCTCGGGGACGGTCCAGGAGGTGATCAGATTGTGGATGATCGTCGGCTCGGCCTCGCCGGCGGCCTGGGCGCGGGCGATCTCGCGGGCGGCGACCAGGGCGGTGATCGCGGACGGGGAGACCGGCTCGCCGCGCTCGTCGACGACGAAGCAGCGGTCGGCGTCGCCGTCGAAGGCGAGGCCGAGGTCGGCGCCGACCTCGCGGACCTTCGCCTGCAGGTCGACCAGGTTCTTGGGGTCGAGCGGGTTGGCCTCGTGGTTGGGGAAGGTGCCGTCCAGCTCGAAGTACATCGGGACGAGCTCGATCGGCAGGCCGTCGAAGACGGTCGGCACGGTGTGGCCGCCCATGCCGTTGCCCGCGTCGACGGCGACCTTCAGCGGGCGGATCGCGGTGAGGTCGACCAGGCCGAGCAGGTGGTCGGCGTAGCCGCGCAGGGTCTCCTGCTCGGAGAGCGCGCCGGGCTTGACGTCCTTGGCCGGGACGGTGACGGCGTCGTCCTCGCCGGTCCAGGACTCGACCAGCTCGCGGATCTCGGAGAGGCCGGTGTCCTGGCCGACCGGGGCGGCGCCGGCCCGGCACAGCTTGATGCCGTTGTACTGGGCCGGGTTGTGGCTCGCGGTGAACATCGCGCCGGGCAGGTCGAGCTTGCCGCTGGCGTAGTAGAGCTGGTCGGTCGAGCAGAGGCCGATCTGCACGACGTCGGCGCCGTAGGCCGCGGCGCCCTCGGCGAAGGCCCGGCTGAGCGACGGGGAGGAGGGCCGCATGTCGTGGCCGACCACGATCGCGGTCGCACCGGTGACCTGGACGAAGGCCGCGCCGAAGGCCCGGGACAGGCTCTCGTCCCACTGGTCCGGGACGACGCCTCGGACGTCGTACGCCTTCACGAGCTGCTTGAGGTCGCGCACTGCGGCTCCACCCTGGTCTCTGTGCTGATCGTTCACGATACGTCGGGGTCACCGCGCGTTCGGTCGACGGGACGCGGTGACGGTAGACGGGCAGCGTACCCGGGCCGGGGGAACGCCCCGTGCGGGGCGAGCCGTCAGTTGTCGGGCGAACGGAGGACCCGGAGGTGGCCGCGGCGGCCGCCCTCGGTGGACTCGCCCTCGGGGGCGCGGCCCTGACGGGGGGTCTGCGGGCGGGCGGCCTCGCGGACGGCGTTGGCGAGGGCCTCCAGGTCGTCGCTGCTGCGGCGCAGCGGCCCGGCCTCGGCGGCGAGGCGGACGACCTCCCAGCCGCGCGGGGCGGTGAGGCGCTCGGCGTGCTCGGCGCACAGGTCGTAGCAGTGCGGTTCGGCGTAGGTGGCGAGCGGGCCCAGGACGGCGGTGGAATCCGCGTAGACGTACGTCAGCGTCGCGACGGCCGGCCGGCCGCACGCGGTCCGCGAACAACGACGTACAGAGCTCACGAGGGTGGACGGTACAGCACTCCTCGCCGGGGAGCGAAGACCGCCTGCCCTCGTGGTGCGACGTGTCGCGCCGCGCGCCCCTCGGACTCCCCCTCCGCCGCGCCCGGGGGGCGCTTCGGCGCGGAGCCGCTCCTTCGACTGCTCCGCTCGCTCCGCCCGTTGCGGCGTACGCCCCCGCCCCGGGCGTTTCCCTGCCGGAGTGGTCCACTTCCGACCGTCCAAGGACTACCCTCGGCAGTGATATGGACAGCTCTGCACCGCAGTCATCGACGGGACCCTCGCGCCGACCCCGGCACCGCGACCGGCACGGCAGGGGGCTGCGCGGCCCGCTGGCACCGCCCCAGGTGCCGATCTCGCTCACCCGCTCCGAACTGTTCGACGACTACGTGCGCGAATCGGTGGAGCGTCTGGAGCGGCGTTGGCCGCAGCTGATCGAGGTGGAGTTCGCCGTCCAGGAGGTGCCGCTGCACGAGGCGGACGGCGCGGACTCCGAGGACGGCGTGCCGCTGGGGCGGGTGTCGCCCGGCAAGCAGGGGCGCAAGAGTCAGATCGTGGTGTACCGGCGGCCGGTGGAGATCCGGGCGAAGACCCGGGAGGACCGGGCGGCGCTGGTGCACGAGATCCTGATCGAGCAGGTCGCCGAGCTGCTCGGCCTGTCGCCGGACGCCATCGACCCGCGCTACGACGAGGAGTGACGCTCCGGGGGCCCGCGGCCGGGCCCCCGGAGCGCGCGGTCAGCGCTGGACGACGCCCGGGTCCTGGGAGGCCTGCGGGACCTTGATGGTGCTGCGGTCGTCCCGCAGCGCCTGGACGGTGAACATCGGCACGTCCTTGGCGGGGATCGCGAGCATCCGGGCGGCCACCACCGGGCCGCCGGAGGCGGTCTCCACGGTGAGCGCGAAGGAGCCGTTCAGCCCGCCGGGCTCGGGGGCCGGGACGGCGACCGTGGCACCGGCCGGCACCTGGACGTCCTTGGTCACCGGGGTGCCGCCGTTGCTGCCCGCCGAGGCGGTGACGTGGACGGTGGCGGCGTCGCCGGTCGACGTCAGGAACAGGGTGGACGCGCCGGCCCGGTTGTCGGCCACCGTGGCGCGGGCGCCGACCGGGGCACTGCCGGTGAGCCAGGCCGCGTCGGACTTGCCGTTGGAGCCGGCCCGGTCGATCCGGACCCCGGCGACGACCGGGGTGCGGTGCTTGTCGTCGCTGGGCGACAGCCGCAGCCCGGCCACCTCGTCGCGGGTGACCTTCCCGAGGTCGACGGCGGCGACCATGCCCGCCTTGACGTGGATGGACTCGTTGCCGGCCGGGGTGAACCAGCCGTTCTTGCCGGAGAGCTGGATCTTCAGGTCGGCGTCGTCGTCCGGCGACGCCCAGACGACCAGGCGGGCGGCCGAGGTGTCGGCGGGCAGGCCGGGCAGCACCTGGGTCGGGGCGGGCTCGACGGAGGACGGGATCCAGTCGGCGCCCTTGCTGCCGTCGGCGGCGTGCAGGAACGCGCCGAGCCGGCCGCTGCGGGCCACCACGTGCACGGCGAGGTCGGTGACCGGACCCTTGGTCAGCGTCGGCAGCAGGATCGACTGGGAGCTGCCGGGGGCGACGGTGATGCCGTTGGCGGCGTCGTTGTCGATCGGGCCCTTGTCGCCGTAGAGCTTGATGTCGACGACGGCGGCGGAGGACTCGGTGTTCACCAGGCTGACGTAGTCCGTCCGGTCGCCCGCGGTGCTGGCCCCGGCGAACCAGAAGCTGGTGCCGGCCGGGGTGCAGGTGACGCCGGACAGGCCGAGGCCGCGCTGCTCGGTGACCGTGGTGGTCTGCGAGACGGTGAAGCCGGGGGCGAGGGCGCCGGTGGCGAGGGCCCCGGTGCCGGGCGCGGTGTCGGCGTTGGCCGCGGAGGCCGAGACCGGGGTACCGGGCTTGGCCAGCGTCAGCCGGGCGTCGGCGGGTGCGCCGCCCTTGTCGGGGGCGGCGGCCGGAGCCGGCGGCGGGTAACCGCTCTCCTCGGCCTCGGCGGGCGCGGACTTCTTCCCGAAGGAGGGCTTCTTCATCGCGGGTCAGCTCCCCGATCCGTGGTGGTGCGGGTACCGGCCAGTCCCGTTGGGGTCGTTCGGGTCGTAGTAGGGCTCGGCCTGCGGCTGCCCCGGCACCCAGGGCTGCTGGTGCTCCGTCTGCTGGTAGGGGTCGTAGCCGTACTGCTGGTCCTGGTACGGCTGCTCGTAGCCCTGCTGCTGCTCGTAACCCTCTTGGGGGTAGGCCTGCTGGAAGTCCTGATGGGAGTGGGCCTGCTGCTGCTCGTAGCCCTGCTGGGCGTGGGCCTGGCCGCCGTACGGCGCGGCCGCCGGCTGCTGCGCGGCGTACGGGTCGTAGCTGTACGGGTCGGCCTGCTGGTACGTCTGGTACGGGTCCGTGTACGGCTCGGTGTCCTGGGCGGCCGCGGCCGCCTGGACGGCCTCCGTCATCGGATCGGCGGCGGGCTGCGGCGGCACCGCGCCCTCGTACACCCCGCTCTCCTCGGTGCCCGGCTCGGCGCCCTCGCCGCGCTCGGCCATCCGGCGGGCCCGGCGGCTGCCGGGGGCCGGGGCCTGCGCCTGGGCGGCGGCGGCCAGCGCGGCGGCGGCCACCACGTCCTCGGGCAGGTCGTCGTCCTTGTGGCTGCGGCGGCCGGGCAGGGCGAGGACCAGGATGGTCAGCCCGATCAGCACCTGCGCCCAGATCCAACCGGTGTGCAGCAGGCCGGCCTCGCGGGTGACGGACAGCTTGCCGCCGCCCGCCGGGAGCTTGAAGCCCTGCGCCCAGCCGTCGACCGTGGTCGGCTCCAGCGCGGTGCCGTCCAGGGTGGCCTTCCACTCGGGGGACGCGCTCTCGGCGAGCCGCAGCACCCGGCCGTCCGGGCCGGCCGCGACGGTCGTGGCGATGTCGCGGACGCCGGACGGGACGACCACGGGGGCCGCGCCGGGGGCGGTGATCACCGCGCGGACCGCCGCGGCGCCGTTGACCTGCCAGAGCGCGGCGGCACCGTCCTGGTTGGCCTTGACCAGACCGGGGGTGGCGTCCAGGACGTCCTTGAACACGTCGATCACCGGCCGCTCGACCACCACGTACGCGATGCCGTAGCCCGACAGGGCGCCGGCCTGGTCCGCGCCGGAGCCGGCCAGCAGGCTGCCGACCACCTTGTTCAGGCCGTCCTGGGTGCCGGTCGCCGGGTCGACGGTGGACTCGGACTGGCCGAGCGTCAGGCCGGCGCCGCGGACCAGGGTGTAGCGGACGGCTCCACCGCTCTTCTCCCCCGTCACGACGAGCGTGCGGGCGCGGTCGGTGGTGCCGGCCTCCTCCGCGACGAACGCGGGCACCTGGCTGGCATCGGCACGGTGCAGCGGACCGTCCGCGCCGGTCACCGCCCACCAGAGGCCGGTGCCCAGCGGGGCCAGCGCGGCCGCGGCCACCACGAGGGCGGCGACCGGCTGGCGCCAGCCGAAGGCGATGCCGGCCACGCGGGCGTTGGCGCCGTCGGCGCCGATCGCGGCGGCGGCCAGCAGGGCGATCCCGGCGACCAGGGTCGCAGGACCGGCCCAGGCGGGCACGGCCGGACCGCCCGAGGCGGGGGTCACGGAGGTGCCGGCCACGGCGACGGCGAAGACCATGCCCGCACCGGCCGCGCCCCAGGCGGCGAGCACCGCGCGACGGCGGTCGGCGCGCAGCAGCGCCGCGAGCGCGGCGAGCACGACACCGGCCGACAGCCACACCGGGGGCACCCCGGCGCCACCCGGGTTGACGAGCACCAGGCCGACGGCGCCGGCGCCACTGCCGTGCAGGCCCGGCAGGCCCGCCTCCATCAGCAGAGACTGCGGGTGCGACAGCACCGTCAGCGACCACGGCGCGAGCACCGCCACCGGCAGCGCGAGCACCACGACGACGCGCAGCCCGAGCAGCCGCAGCGCGGCGCCCCCGGAGCCGAAGGCACCGCCGCGGACGACCGCGACCCCCAGCGTGGCCAGGCAGAGCGGAACCGCGAGCGCCCAGGTCAGCGGCACGAAGGCGGTGGCCAGGGTGAGCAGCAGGACGGTCATCCAGACCGGCCGCCAGCCGGGGCGGGCGCCCTTGGCAGCGCTCTCTTCGCGGATGCCGAGGCCGGCGGTGATCGCCGCGGCACGGGCCAGCGGCGGCAGCAGGACGGCGAGGACGGCGGTGCCGAGGCGGCCCTGCGCGAGCGCGCCGGTCGCGGCGGGCAGCAGCGCGTAGGCGGCGCTGGCCCAGGCGCGGACCAGCTTGGAGTCCAGCAGCGGACGCGAGACCAGGTAGGCGCTGACCGCGGCGAGCGGCACCGTCAGGAAGAGCAGCAGGGTGATCGCGAGGTCGGCGTGGCCGAAGAAGATCCAGGACAGGACGGCGAGCACGCCGAGGTACGGCGGTGCGGCGGCCGTGGAGCCGGTGCCGATCGGGTGCCAGGCGTCGGCGTACATCGACCAGAGGCCGCCGGCGCCGTCGGCGGCCGGCAGCAGGGCGCCGCCGAACAGCACGCCGCTGCCGAACAGACCGCGGCAGGCGACGAGGGCGAACACCAGCAGGGCCGCGAACAGGACGGGCGCGGGGCGCCGGGCGAGCTTCTTGATCAGCGCGAACTGCTCGACGACGAGGTCCTCGGCGTCGTCGTCGCCGCCGGCCTCCACCGAGCCGTGCCGGCCGACGTTGTCGTCCGCTCCCCCTATCCCGAGCGAGCTGATGACGCCCTCGACGGCGAGCCGGGTGGTCGCGCCGGGCGCCGGGAACAGCGTGCGGTCGTCCAGGGCGTCGGCGGCCCTGGTCCGGGCCCGGCGCTTTCGCGCGGCCAACAGCCGCGGCAGCCGGACGAGTTCGTGCCCGAGCCCGGCGAGCTCGTCGAAGGCCTGGCGCGGGTCCTTGCCCAGCAGGTTGGTGACGGCCCGCACGAGCGTGCCGAGCACCAGCCGCAGCAGGACGTAGGGGAAGAGCGCGCCCTTGCAGTTGGCGAGCAGGGTGTAGACGGCTCCGGCCTTGTCCACCCGGTGCGGGTGGGAGGCGCCGCAGTCGATGGCGCGGCGCTCGCGGCTGGCCGCCTCGGCGTGCCGCAGCACGGCGTCGGGGGCGACCACCACGCGGTGGCCGGCGGCGTTGACCCGCCAGCAGAAGTCGGCGTCGTCGCGCATCAGCGGCAGCGCCTTGTCGAAGCCGCCGAGCTCCTCGAAGACGTCCCGGCGCACCAGCATGCCGGCCGAGGAGACGGCGAGCACCGGGCGGACCTGGTCGTGCTGGCCCTGGTCCTGCTCGCGGCGGTCGAGGCCGGTCCAGCGGCGGCCGGAGCGGGCGATCGTGACGCCGACCTCGAGCAGCTGGCGGCGGTCGTACCAGCTGCGCAGCTTGGGACCGACGACGGCGGCGCTCGGGGTGGAGTCGGCGACCTGGAGCAGGCGGCGCAGCGCGTCGGTCTGCGGCTCGCAGTCGTCGTGCAGCAGCCACAGCCACTCGACCGGCTGGGTCTCGCGCGGGCCGCCGCGGGCGAGGTCGTCCTCCTGGGCGAGCGGGTCGCCGAAGTCGTCCCAGCCGCCGGTGACCGGGTCGTAGCCGGAGGGGTCGAGCCGGTACGGGAGGTCCTCCGGGCGCAGCGGCGGGCTGTTGAAGACGGCCTCGGCGACGGCGGTGCCGAACCCGGCCCGGCGGCCGAGGATCAGGGGCCCGCTCTCGGGCAGCCAGTCGGCGAGGGTGTCGGCGAGCAGCTGCGGGGAGTTGTCGGTGGATCCGGTGTCGACCGCGAGCACCCGCTGGACCTGGCGGTCCTGGCCGAGCAGGCCGGCCAGGGCCTGCGGCAGCCAGCGGGCACCGTCGTGCGAGACGATCACGGCGGTGACCAGGTGGCGCGGATAGGCGGGCGGCCTGGCAGCGGTGAAGCCGCTCTGGTGGCTGTAGACGGTCATCGAGTGCGCGGGCCCCAGTTCTCGGTGGACACAGCCGGTGAACGGCAACCGGATGGCGCACCACACTAACGGCTCCGGGTTGCGGCTCCGTCCACGGTGTCCGTGCGGGGACGGTGAAGGACGGCCCACGACCGTGCCCCGGCACGCGAAAGCGCCCCACCACCGCGGTGAGGCGCCCGTACAGCTGTGTGGTTGTCCTCCGTCACCGGAGGATCGGCGGAGGCCCGAAACCGCTCCGCCCGGACCGCGGCCCCGGCGGGCCGGACCGGTCCTCCGTCAGACCGCGCTCTTCTTGAGCCGCCGGCGCTCGCGCTCGGAGAGGCCGCCCCAGATCCCGAAGCGCTCGTCGTTGGCGAGGGCGTACTCCAGGCACTCGGAACGGACCTCGCAGGCGAGGCAGACCTTCTTCGCCTCGCGAGTGGAGCCGCCCTTCTCGGGGAAGAAGGACTCGGGGTCGGTCTGGGCGCACAACGCGCGCTCCTGCCAGCCGAGTTCCTCCTCGTCCTCCGCGATGCCGTCCCCGATCAACAGCTCAAAGAGCTCGCTCATGTGGCGCGCCTCCTCTGCCCCTACTTGGCGTCCCCGTGGTTGCCGTTGCCTCGTGCGGCCGACGACACGAGTGAAATTACAGTTGCGTCACTCTGGCTCAGTCAAGCCGAGCTCTGGTATTGGGGCCAGGATTCACTCCCCGGCACCAAGCCGTTACGAATAGTGTACATATCTGGACACATCGGACTTTTCGCCCAGATGCCCCGGACAGCTTCGAACCATCCGCAACCATCCGCCGAGTGACGCCCGGTCACCCTCACAGGCCGGTCATCGCCCTGCCTTCCCGGCGATCTTCCCATCGAAACATAGACGGTGATGAATCACCCCATCCGGTACTTCCGGACCGAACCCACCCGAATGCCGCATCTCCCGGTTTGACACCACCCCCGCGGATGCGGTCTCCTTTCCCCTATGTCAGAGTCCATGAGCCCCCGGAGCGGTTCCACGCTCCGCCGTGCCGTGAACTCTTGTTGTCGCCTCTGTTCCTGCTGTATCTAGGCGCCCGCGTCCCACCGCGCGCCGCCCCCAGGAAGCACAGAGGCCGCCCGCGATTCCCGCCCCAGGACATCCCGGATCCGGCTGATCCCTGACGAACCAGCCGCAGATCCGAGGACGACAGCCGTGCGCATGACCCGCATCCGCAAGCGGAACCGCGACCGCAACAAGCTCGCCCGCCGTGGGCTCCAGGCCGCCCGCCCCGCCGCCGCCCGCTGGGACGACGGCCTCTCCGACGTCTCCATCGCCGGGGACCCGCTCGCCTTCCCGCACCTCGCCCGCACCGACCTGCCCGCCCACCCCACCACCGTCGCCGGCTACGCCCGGCTGGTCCGCGAGATCGCCGCCGACCGCACCCGCTGGGAGCACCTCGTCCGCTACGACGCGCTCACCCGCTGGTACGCCCGGCTGGAGACCGGCCCCGGCTACGAGGTGTGGCTGCTCAGCTGGCTGCCCGGGCAGAGCAGCGGCTTCCACGACCACGGCGCGTCCTCCGGCGTCATGACCGTCGTCCAGGGCGAGCTCGTCGAGCGCTCCCTGACGCACGCCGGCGAGGGCGCCCGCGCCCTGCGCCCCGGCGGGCAGAGGGTCTTCTCCTCCGGCTACCTGCACGAGGTGGTCAACGGCGCGCTGGAGCCGGCCGTCTCCATCCACCTCTACAGCCCGGGCCTCACCGAGATGAACCAGTACGGCGGAGCGAACGCCGTCCCCGAGCAGCACCACGAGCAGCCCGCCGAGCAGGGCGCGGCGCAGGGCTCCGCGCACGGCCGGCCGGCGCAGGCCGGGACGTCTTGACCGAGGACTGACGGGCAGTCGGGCCGTGGCAGGATGGGCCCATGCGCATCGTGGCACTGGCAGGCGGAATCGGCGGGGCGCGCTTCCTGCGCGGACTCCTCGCGGCGGTCGACCCGCAGGACGAGATCACCGTCATCGGCAACACCGGCGACGACATCCACCTCTACGGACTGAAGGTCTGCCCCGACCTCGACACCGTGATGTACACCCTCGGCGGCGGCATCCACGAGGAACAGGGCTGGGGCCGGACCGACGAGACCTGGTCGATCAAGGCCGAGATGAAGGAGTACGGCGTCGGCCCCGAGTGGTTCGGGCTCGGCGACCGCGACTTCGCCACCCACCTCGTGCGCAGCCAGATGCTCACCGCCGGGTACAGCCTCAGCCAGGTCACCGAGGCGCTGTGCGTGCGCTGGAAGCCCGGTGTGCGGCTGCTGCCGATGAGCGACGACCGGGTCGAGACCCACGTGCGGATCACCGACGAGCAGGGCACCCGGGCCATCCACTTCCAGGAGTACTGGGTCAGGCTGCACGCCGCCGTCGACGCCGAGGCGATCATCCCGATCGGCGCCGACACCGCCAAGCCCGCGCCCGGCGTGCTGGAGGCGATCGCCGCGGCGGACGTCATCCTCTTCCCGCCGTCCAACCCGGTCGTGTCGATCGGCACCATCCTCGCCGTGCCCGGCATCCGCGGGGCCGTCGCCGCCGCACCCGCCCCCGTCGTCGGGCTCTCGCCCATCATCGGCGGGGCGCCGGTGCGGGGCATGGCCGACAAGGTGCTCGCCGCCGTCGGCGTCGAGGCCACGGCGGAGGCCGTCGCGCTGAACTACGGCTCGGAACTGTTGGACGGCTGGCTGGTCGACACCGCGGACGAGGGCGCCGTGAGCACCGTCGAGGCCGCCGGCATCGCCTGCCGGGCCGTCCCGCTGCTGATGACCGACGTCGACGCCACCGCCGAGATGGCGCGGGCCGCGCTGGCCCTCGCGGAGCAGGTCCGGGCGTGACCGTCGAGATCCTCCCGGTCGGGGGACTGCCCGAGATCGAGGCCGGGGCCGACCTCGCCGCGCTGATCGCCAAGGCGGGGACGTACGAGGACGGCGACATCCTGCTCGTCACCTCCAAGATCGTCAGCAAGGCCGAGGGCCGGCTCCTGCACGCCGCCGACCGCGAGGCCGCGATCGACGCCGAGACCGTCCGGGTCGTCGCCCGGCGCGGGCCCGCCCGGATCGTCGAGAACCGCAACGGCTTCGTCATGGCCGCCGCCGGCGTCGACGCCTCCAACACCGCCCCCGGCACCGTCCTCCTCCTGCCCGAGGACCCCGACGCCTCCGCCCGCGCGCTGCGCGCCGCGCTGCAGCGGCTCACCGGGCGGCGGCTCGCCGTCGTCGTCACCGACACCTTCGGCCGGCCCTGGCGCAACGGGCTCACCGACGTCGCCATCGGCGCCGCCGGGCTGTCCGTGCTGGGGGACCACCGCGGGCGCACCGACAGCCACGGCAACGAGCTCGTCCTGACCGTCACCGCCACCGCCGACGAACTCGCCGCCGCCGGCGACCTGGTGAAGGGCAAGGCCGGCGGCGTGCCGGTCGCGGTCGTCCGCGGCCTCGGACACCTCGTCACCGCCGAGGACGGCGAGGGCACCCGGCCGCTGGTGCGCCCCGCCGCCGACGACATGTTCCGGCTCGGCACCTCCGAGGCCCTGCGGGCCGCCGTCACCCTGCGGCGCACCGTGCGGGCCTTCACCGACGAGCCCGTCGACCCGGGCGCCGTCCGGCGCGCCGTCGCCGCCGCCGTCACCGCGCCGGCGCCGCACCACACCACGCCGTGGCGGTTCGTCCTGCTGGAGTCCGCGGACACCCGCACCCGGCTGCTCGACGCGATGCTCGACGCCTGGCGGCGCGACCTGCGCGAACTCGACGGCTGGGACGACGCGAAGATCGCCCGCCGCACCGCGCGCGGCGACGTCCTGCGCAACGCGCCCTACCTCGTCGTGCCGTGCCTGGTCATGGACGGCTCGCACGACTACCCCGACCCGCGGCGCGCCGCCGCCGAACGGGAGATGTTCACCGTCGCCGCCGGCGCCGCCGTGCAGAACCTGCTGATCGCCCTCACCGGCGAGGGCTACGGCTCCGCGTGGGTCTCGTCCACCATGTTCTGCCGCGACACCGTCCGCACCGCCCTCGACCTCCCGGACACCTGGGACCCGATGGGCGCCGTCGCCGTCGGCCGCCCCGCCGAAGCACCGCGCGACCGCCCGGAACGCGGCGCGGACGCCTTCATCGCGGTCCGGTAGTCAGGGCGACCACCGGTCACCTGCCGAAGCCCTCCATGTGACGGGTCGAGATCGGCCGGGATCGACCCGTCACCGCCCTCGAACGTCGGCATGCCGTCGACTTCGTCGCCCATCGGATCCGTCCGGAAGGGGCGCACCGACTCGTCGGGCGAGGGTGAACCGAACAGGCCTGCCGGGGAGTTCGGCCGTGCTCGCGGCCGGGTCGTCCACGCCGTCGTCCATGGCATCGGCGTATTGGCGGCCTCCGTCAGCGGCCGCGGTGGTCGTTGGGGGTCAGGCGGGGGCCGTAGCGGGGGGCGCGGGCTCCGGTGGCCGTCAGGAGGCGGCAGACGCGGTGACGGTGGGGGCGGTAGGGCTCCAGGAGGGCGAGCATCCGGGCGTCGTCGCTGCGTGGGCGGCCGGACAGGGCCCAGCCGACCAGGTTCGGCAGGTGGAAGTCGCCGACCGAGACCGCGTCCGCGTCGCCGTTGCTGCGCTGGAGGGTCTCGGCGGCCGTCCAGATCCCGACGCCCGGCACGGCGGTCAGGCGGGCGAAGGCCTCGGCGTGGTCCATCGCGGACGCCTCCTCCAGGCGGGGCGCCAGCCGGACCGCCCGCACGACCGTCGCCGAGCGCTTCGGGTCCACGCCCGCGCGGTGCCACTCCCAGCTCGGGAGGAGCGCCCACTCGCGGGCCGACAGCGGCACCCGCATGCCCTCCGCCGGGCCCGGCGCCGGGGTGCCGAAGTCCCGGAGCAGCGTCCGCCAGGCGCGGTAGGCCTCGTCGGTCGTCACCTTCTGTTCCAGGATCGCCGGGACGAGGGACTCCAGCACCAGGCCCGTCCTGGTCAGCCGCACGCCCGCCGTCCGGCGCTGGGCGTCCCGCAGCGGACCGGGCGGCAGCACCAGGCCCTCCGGGTCGTCCTCGGCCCCGAGCAACGCGGGCAGCCGGTCCAGCAGCCACCCGGCACCCGGGCCCCACGCCCGCGCCTCCACCTCGCCGGCCCCCGGGCGGGACAGCACGCGCAGCGTCCCGACACCGGCCGGGGTCCGGGACGCCCGCCAGACCGCTCCGTCACCGGTCGTCCGGTACGAGGGGTCGGCCGGGCCGCGGCGCAGCGGGAGCAGCGTGCGGGCCACGTCCAGCGGGAAACCCGGCCGCCAGAGCCGCACCGACTCGCCGCCCGTCACTGCGTCGCCTCCTCCGCCGCCGTCCCCGACCATGGGGATATGAACGATACGCGGCTGCCGGACCTCTCCCCCTCGGACGAGAACGCGGTGCGAGCGCTCTACGACCGGGCCCTCGACGGGTGGAACCGGCAGGACGGCTCGGCCTTCGCCGGACCCTTCGCCGCCGACGGCGAGGTGATCGGCCACGACGGCACGCGCCACCGCGGGCGGTCGGCGATCGCGGCCGAACTCGGGCGGATCTTCGCGGACCACGTCACTCCCCGGTACGTGGCCGCCGTACGGCGCGTCCGGGGGCTCGGGCCCGGCGTGGCGCAACTGGACGCCGTCGCGGGGCTCGTACCGGCGGGGGCGGCGGACGTGGTGCCGGAGCTCAACTCGGTGCAGACGGTGATCGCCGTGAACGCGGGGGCGGGGTGGCGGATCGCGCTCCTGCAGACCACACCCGCCCGGTACGACCTCCGGCCGGACCTGGCGGCGGCTCTGACGGAGGAGCTGCGGGGGCTGGTGGGAGGCGACGCGGGGGCGAGGACGCTGAAGACGTGACGGGAAGCGCGAGGCGCTCAAACCGGATGGTCGCCGCGAACACGGGTGTCCGCCACGCCGCCCGGCGCCGGGTCCGGCGCCCCTCCCGGGGTCACACCCGGAGGCCGTAGGCTGGGGCGCACCATGACTGCGCCTTTCGCTGCCGATGCCCGCACCCCCGTCGAGCTGCTGCACGCATACCTGCGAGGTGGCACCCCTTCGGTCGATCCCGCGGCCCCGCTGGTCACCTTCTACGACGACGCCACCGGCGAACGGGTGGAGCTGTCCGCCCGGACGTTCGACAACTGGGTGGCCAAGACGGCCAACCTGCTCCAGGACGAGCTCAACGCCGGTCCCGGCGACCGCGCCGCCCTCCTCCTGCCCGCCCACTGGCAGAGCGCCGTCTGGCTGCTGGCCTGCTGGTCGGTCGGGGTGACGGCGGTGCCGGGCGGCGAGCCGGCCGCCGCCGATCTGGTGGTCAGCGGCCCGGACGGCCTGGAGTCCGCCCACGCCTGCGAGGGCGAGCGGGTCGCGCTGGCCCTGCGCCCGCTGGGCGGCCGGTTCCCGCAGCGCCCGGACGGCTTCCTCGACTACGCCGCCGAGGTGCCCGGCCAGGGCGACCGCTTCGCGCCGTACTCGCCGGTGACCCCGGACGCGCCCGCCCTGGAGACCGGCGTGGACGGGCTGCCGCTGAAGCTGACCGGTGAGCAGACCGTCGCCCTGGCCCGCGAGGGCGCCGTCCGGCTCGGGCTGAACCCGGGCGACCGCGTGATGTCCACGCTGTCGTACGACGACTGGACGGGCCTGGAGGCCGGCCTGCTGGCGCCGCTGGCGGCCGGCGCCTCGGTGGTGCTGTGCCGCAACTCCCAGGGCCTGACGGCCGAGCAGTGGGAGAAGCGGGCCGACTCCGAACGGGTGACACTGCGCCTCGGGTAACCCCCGCCGCCGGCCCGGCGGGTAGGGATCCCTGCCATGGCCGAGGACGACGACACCGCGCACACCCCGACCGACACTCCCCCGGACGCGCCCGGACGCCCCCGTCGGCGCCGGCGGTGGCTGATGATCACCGCCGGCGTCGTCGCGTTCCTGCTCGTGGCCACCGGCGTGCTGCTCTGGATCGCCTACCGCAAGCTCGACGGGAACATCCGCACGGACACGGCCACCGACAAGCTGCTCGCCAGGCTGGAGGCGGAGCGGCCGAGCCGGACCGCCGGGGCCAAGGGCGCCGAGAACATCCTGCTCATCGGCAGCGACGACCGCTCCGGCGCGAACGGCGCCTACGGCGGCGAGGCCGGCACCCAGCGCTCGGACACCACGATCCTGCTGCACCTGGCCGCGGACCGGAAGCACGCGACGGCCGTCTCCGTACCGCGCGACGTCATGGTCACCGTGCCCGCGTGCGAGAAGCCGGACGGCACCCGGAGCAAGCCCGCGCTCATGCAGTTCAACTGGGCGTTCGAACTCGGCGGTCCGGCCTGTTCGATCCGCACCGTCGAGCAGCTCAGCGGCATCCGGATCGACCACTACGTGATCCTCGACTTCAGCGGCTTCAAGTCGATGGTGGACGCGGTCGGCGGCGTCGAGGTGTGCGTCCCGCAGGCGATCCACGACAAGGACGCCAAGCTCGACCTGCCGGCCGGGCGCCAGACCCTCCAGGGCGAGCAGGCGCTCGGCTACGTCCGCGCCCGGGAGAGCCTCGGCGACGGCAGCGACACCCAGCGGATGGGCCGTCAGCAGCAGTTCCTGGCCTCGCTGATCCGCAAGGTGCAGTCGCAGGGCGTCCTGCTGAACCCGGCGAGGCTGTGGCCGGTGCTGGACGCGGCCACCTCCTCCGTCAAGGCGGACGGCGGGCTGTCCTCGCTCGGCGCGCTCTACGACCTCACCCAGGACCTGCGCGGCATCCCCTCGGCGGACGTGGTGTTCCTGACCGCGCCGCGCCGCCCGTACCGCTACGACTCGGACCGGGACGAGTTCGTGGAGCCGCAGACCGGCCAGCTGTTCGCCGCGCTGCGCGACGACCGGCGGATCACCGTCCGGCCGCCCGGCTCGGAGCCCACGCCCACGGCCGGCGCCTCCCCCGCGTCGGACGGGGCCGCCGCGGCCGGGCCCTCGGCCTCGCCGACGGCCGGCGCCTCGCCCGTCTTCGAGGGGCGCACGGCCGACGTGGACGCCTGCGCGCAGCACTGACCACCCTCCGGACTTTACGCTCCGATTACCTGCGTGTGACGGACATCATACCCGGAACAATTCCCCCGTTCGGCTCGTCTACTGTGTCCGGATCGGCCCATCGCCCCGGTGTGCCGCACCACCGTGACCGGCCGGACGTAGGGAATCCCGTGCAGAAGGACAAACCGAAAACCGGTGAGTACAGCGGGCAGGGCCACCGGACGGCGCAGCGGCGGGCGGCCGCCGCCAGGCGCACGCGGCGCCGGCGCCGGACGCTCAAGTGGACGGCCGGGACGGGCGCACTGGTCATGGCCGCCGGCTGCGGCGGGGCGTACTACCTGTACGAGCACTTCAACAACAACCTGACCTCGGTCAAGGTCCAGCTGGGCGACGAGGCCGAGCGGCCCAGGGCGGCCGGGGACGCGCTGAACATCCTGGTGCTCGGCACCGACAGCCGCGAGGGCCTCGGGAGCGACTACGGCGACGCGGGCAGCTCCGGGCACGCCGACACCACGCTGCTCTTCCACGTCGCCAAGGACCGCTCCAACGCGACGGTGATCAGCATCCCGCGCGACCTGATGGTGCCGATCCCGGAATGCCGGGCGCCGGACGGCAAGTCGATACCCGGCTCCGCGCGGGACATGTTCAACAACAGCCTGGGGCAGGCGGGCCGGGACCCGGGCTGTTCCTGGAAGACCGTCGAGAAGGTCACCGGGATCCGGGTCGACCACTTCGTCCAGGTGAACTTCGAGGCGGTGAAGACGCTGTCCACCGCAGTCGGCGGGGTCGAGGTGTGCGCCGCGAAGGACATCAACGACCCGAAGTCGCACCTGAGGATGACCAAGGGCCGGCACGTCGTCCAGGGCGACGACGCGCTCGCGTTCGTGCGCACCCGGCACGTGGTCGGGACGGGCGGCGACCTCAGCCGGATCCCGCTCCAGCAGCAGTTCATCAGCTCGATGATCCGCAAGGTCAAGGGCGACGACACCCTGACCAGCCCGGCCAAGCTCTACAAGCTCGCGGACGCCGCCACCAAGGCGCTCACCGTCGACTCCGGCATCGGCAGCGTCGACAAGCTCAAGGACCTGGCGCTGGACATCAGCGCGGTGGACACCAAGAACATCACCTTCGCCACCGTGCCGGTGCTCGACGACCCGAAGGACGAGAACCGGGTGATCCTCAAACAGCCGGACGCCGGCCGGCTGTTCTCGATGATCGCGGCCGACCGCTCGTTGACCGAGACCTCGCAGGGCGCCACCGCCGCCCCCGCCGCACCGGAGACCACGGCCGCGCCGGGCACGCCCGCGGCGCCGGCGGTGGACCCGAAGGACGTCCAGGTGACCGTCCGCAACGGCAGCGGGGCACAGGGACAGTCGGGCGCGACCGTGGACAGACTCAGGGCCAAGGGCTTCACCACGGCCGCGACGGGCCCCAACGCGCCTGCGGCGGCGACCAGTTCGATTGCGTACCCGGCCGGGCAGGAGGAGGCGGCGACCGCACTGGCCGCCGCCCTCGGACTGCCCGGCGACGCCGCTCGGCCGGATCCGAAGGCCGCCGCGAAGGGGCCGCTGGTGCTGGTGCTCGGCAAGGACGCCCTCGCGGCGCCCGCCGCACCGTCCGCGGCGCCGGCGGAGGCCCCGGCCGACCTCCAGCGGGTGCAGGCCGACGACACCGACGTGTGCGCGAAGTAGCTTTCCTACGAGGGCTGTTGGAGGCGGGTGAGGATGCCGTCCGCCGCCACGAAGCGGTCGCCGGTGCGGGGGCAGTGCCAGTGCCCCCCGCCGGCGGAACGAAGGGGTTCGCCGGTGCGGCCGACCCACTTGATCCGGCGGGCGGGGACGCCGGCGACCAACGCGTGGTCCGGGACGTCGCGGTGGACCACGGCGCCCGCCGCGACCAGCGCCCAGCGGCCGACCGTCACCCCGGCGACCAGGACGGCCCGGGCGCCGATCGAGCAGCCCTGACGAAGCGTCACCCCCTCGGCGCGCCAGTCGGATCGACGCTTCAGCCGGCCTTCCGGCTCGATCGCGCGCGGGTAGCGGTCGTTGGTGAGGACGACGGCCGGGCCGATGAACACCCCGTCCTCGATCACGGCCGGCTCGTACACCAGCGCGTGGTTCTGCACCTTGACCCGGTCGCCGATGCGGACGCCGGGGCCGATGTAGGCGCCCCGGCCGATGATGCACTCGGCGCCGAGCACCGCGTGCTCGCGCACCTGGGCGAGGTCCCAGACCGTCGTCCCGGGGCCGATGGCGGCCCGCTCGTCCACGTCCGCGCTCGGCGCGATGCGCGGGCCGGCCGCGGACCCGCCCTCAACCGTCCCCATGGGGAACGACCCTAGTGCCACGGCACTAGCGTCGGGGGCGGGGTCGCGCGGGCGGATCAGCGCGCGTCGGCGAGGACGTTGTCCGGGGTGGGCGCGGTGCTGCCGATGACCTTGCGGGCCAGCGAGCGCGGCGACGTGAGGAAGCCGAAGCCCCAGCTGAGGTGCATGGTCGCGAGGGCCACCGGGAGCAGCGCCTTCGCCTTGGCGGACAGGCCGCGGCCCTCGACCACCGAGCCGCCGAGGATCCCGAGCAGGTACGCGCCGGGCGCCGCGAGGAAGACCGGGTGGACGGCGGCACCGAGCACCAGGCCGAGCGTGACGCCGAGGAACGCAGCCGGCGGGGCCAGGTAGCGCAGGTTGACCGAGCCGCGGTGGTAGCGGGTGACCACGCGCCGCCAGCGGCCGTAGTCCTTGTACTGCTTGGCGAGGGCGCGGACCGACGGCCGGGGGCGGTAGGTGACCTTGAGCTGCGGGGTGAACCAGATCAGCCCGCCGTCCTGGCGGATGCGGTAGTTCAGCTCCCAGTCCTGGGCGCGGATGAACTCCTCGTTGTAGCCGCCCAGCTTCTCCAGCACCTCGCGCCGGAACACGCCGAGGTAGACGGTGTCCGCGGGGCCGGCCAGGCCGCCGGTGTGGAAGGCGGCGTTGCCGACGCCGATCTTGGAGGTCATCGCGGCGGCGACCGCGTTCTCCCACTCCGTCTCGCCCTCGGCGTGCATGATGCCGCCGACGTTGGCCGCCTCCATCTCGTCCAGCAGGCGGACGGCGGTGGCGACGTAGCCGGGGGTCAGCAGGCCGTGGCCGTCCACGCGCACCACTATCGGGTGGCGCGAGCCGCGGATCGCCGCGTTGAGACCGGCCGGCGTGCGGCCGGTGGGGTTCTCCACGGTCCGGACCCGGGGGTCCTCGGCGGTGAGCTCGGCGGCGATCTCGGCGGTGCGGTCGGTGGACGGACCGAGGGCGATCACCACCTCCATCGGGCCGGCGTACTCCTGCTCCAGGATGTGCCGGACGGCCGTGCGCAGGTGACGTTCCTCGTTGAGCACCGGCATGATCACGGAGACCGCCGGCAGCTCCTCAGCAGCCTTGGTGTTCATCGCCGCCAACCGTACCGGTCAGCGGAGGTAGTGGACGACCGTGAAGGCGGCGAAGCCGAGCAGCGCGATCCGGTTGAGGACGTGCTGCGGACTGCCGAGCCGGTCCGGCAGCCGGACGGACGGCCGCAGGTCGGGCCGGTGGGCGGCGGTGGCGACGGTCCTGGCCAGTTCCCGCGGGTCGCAGCGGTCGCCGAAGTGGCCGGCCAGCCAGGCCGCCGGGCGGCTCGCCACGGTGACGTCCTGGCCTGAGCGCAGCTGGACGGTGAGGGCGTTGCGGTGCACGGCGGCGGCGTTGATCTCCTGCCACCGGAAGACGCGGCTGCGCAGCGTGGTGGCGACCCGCAGGCCGTCCCGGTCGACGACCATCTGCCAGGACAGCGGGCGGGCGCAGAAGAGGATCCCGACGCAGCCCGTCCAGAGCGGGCGGACCAGGCCGTTCCACCAGCCGTCGGCGTCGAGGAGGACGACGAGCGCGGCGAGCAGGACGGCGGCGGCCGGGCCGGCCGCGGCGCGCAGGACGAACGGCATCTCCCAGCGGCGGGCGGTCATCGGCTCGGTGCCGGGGCCGGGTTCGGGGGCGGCGGCGACCGTCTCGGCGGTCAGCGCGGAGACCGTCAGGTCCGGGTTCCGGTAGCGCTGGCGGTCCCGGCCGAGCCGGGGGTCCCTCGGGGCGGGGGCGACGACAGCGGCGAGCCAGTGCGGCTCGTGCTCCAGCAGGCCGGGGCGGACGAGGAGTTGGCGTTCCGGGCCGTCGGGGCCCTGGTAGAGCACGGCGTCGACGCTCAGCTCGGCGCGCGCGAGGCGGGCGGCGGCTTCGGTGGGCGGGAGGGGGATCCCGGGGTCGTGGTCGTGGTGGTCGTGGTGGTCTTCCTCGTCCCCGTCTTCTTCTTCGTCGTGGATGTCGAGCGCGTAGTCGGGGTAGAGGAAGTCGCCCTCCATGTCCGGGGTCTGCTCGCGCTGCGGCACCCACCCGGGGCCGGTGCCGTCCCCGGCGCCGTACCGGGCCCACCGGTAGCCCTCGTCCTCGACCAGCCGCCACAGCGCGGGCCCGCCCGGCGGGCCGTCCAGCGGCTCCACGAGCAGGTCGCCCCCGCTGTCGGCCCGGACCCGGACGGCGAGCGCGGGGGCGGAGCCCGCGAAGGCGGGCCGCCGGCGCCGGGCCTCGGCCCCGGCGGCGGAGGCGAGCACCAGCAGGCCGGTCAGCGCGACGAGGCCGGCGCCGAAGACGTCCTCCACCGGGCTGTACTCGACGCCGGCGGCGCGGGCCCAGTCGCCGTCCACGAGCAGCGGCACGGCGTCGCCGGGCTGCGGCGGCCGGGCGAAGGTGAGGTCGAGCCCGACGGTGCGTTCGGGGCCGCCGCCGGGCGGGCGGTAGCGGACGGTCAGCACGCCGTCCTCGTCGGTGGCGCCGGCCGTGCCGGTGACCGCCGTCGCCCGGCCGCGGTGGTCGGCCTCCCCGGCCTCCGCCCAGAGCCCGTACAGCGGGATCACCAGCGCGACGGCCAGCAGCACGGCGCCGAGCGCGCGGCGCACCACGGGCGGGCGGCCGGGGGTGACGGGCGACGGAGCGCCCGCGGCGGTCCACGGGTACGGGACGGGCGGGGCCATCAGCTCGTCGAGGTCCTGGCGGGCGCGGCGGCGGCCGAGTTCGGCGCCGACCAGCACGACGGACAGCAGGACGTGCACCAGGACCGCCGTCCAGCGGCCGGCGGTGGTGACCAGTCCGTCCGGGACGTACCAGAGCACCGCGAGGACGGCCGGCGGCACCAGCGCCCGGGCGCGGACCCGGGCGAGCAGCAGGATCGTCTCGGCGATCACCGACCAGGCGGCGATCTCGTCGCCCCAGGTGTCGGCGCAGATGCCGGCGGCGTTGCAGTGCGTGCCGGTCGGCTCGACGGCGGTGGCGAAGGCCACGAAGGCGATCGGGACCAGGGCGAGCCAGCGGCTGTCGAGCCGCCGGAAGCGGTGGGCGGCGCGCCAGCGGTCGGCGGCGGCCGTGGTGAGGGGCGCGGCGCTGGGCAGGGGCGGGGCGTCCGGGGCGACCATCGGACGATCATCCCAGCCCGGTGGGTGCGGGGACGCCGCAGGGGGGGGGGGGGGGGGGGCCCCCCGCCCCCCCGCCCCCCCGCCCCCCCGTACCCCCGGGCCCCCCCGGTTTCCCCCGGGCGCCCGCGCCCGGGAGGAGCCCGGGG
>NZ_JBHWGV010000042.1:30871-39581 GCF_042732955.1 Kitasatospora sp. NPDC059747
GGCCCACAAGCGGCCGAACACCCCAGCCGGGGGGGGGGGGGGCCGCCCCCGGGGCCGGGTGCTGGTCCCCCCCGGGCCCCTGCGCCCCCGTTCCCCCGTTCCCCCGTGCTCCCCCGATTTTCCCGGCGTCCCCCGCCGCCGGGTCAGTCCGTCGCGATGGCCGCGAGGACGTTCATGCGCCCGGCCCGGAAGGCCGGGAAGAGGGCCGCGAACAGGCCGATCACCACGGAGGAGACCAGCGTCACGGCGATCGTGGTGGTCGGGACGGAGAGCGTGTCCAGACCCTGGTCGCGCAGCACCTGCTGGGCGGTGACGCCCCAGGCGAGGCCGAGCACCGTGCCGAGGACCGCGCCGAAGACCGCGATCACCACGGACTCCAGCCGGATCATCCGGCGCAGCTGGCGGCGGGAGAGCCCGATCGCCCGCAGCAGGCCGATCTCGCGGGTCCGCTCGACCACCGACAGCGCCAGGGTGTTGACGACGCCGAGCACGGCGACCGTGATCGAGAGGCCGACCAGCCCGTAGATCAGGTAGAGCAGGGTGTTGACCTGGGACTGGACGAGTTCCTTGTAGCCGGCCTGGTCCTTGACGGTCAGCTGCGGGTACTCCTTGAGCGCGTCCTGCAGGGCGGTCAGCGTCTTGGCGACGTCGGCGCCGGAGGCCGCCTTGGCGTAGAAGACCCGGTCGACGGGCTGGTCGGCGGCCGGGACCACCTTGGCCATGGTCGCGGTGTCGACGAAGGAGGCGTCGCCGTAGAGCGACTTCTTGCCGAACACCACGCCGACGGTCAGCTGCTGGGTGTGCCCCTTGCCGTAGGTCACGGTGACGGTGTCGCCGACCTTGAGGCCGTTGTCCTTCGCGAAGTTCTCGCCGATGCCCAGCGAGCCGCGGGCGATCGAGTCGGCCGTGCCGGAGGCGACCGGGAGGTGGAAGTCCGTGCCGAAGAAGCTCGGCGGCACGGCGGCGATCCCGGCCTTCTTGCTCTTGCCGTCGGCGAGCTGGACCTTCGCGTCGAAGTCCTTCTCGGTGGTGACGTGGTCGATGCCCGGGGTCCTGCGGACCGCGTCCGTCATCTCGGCGGTGATCGGCGCGCCGCCGCCGCGGACGATGTAGTCCACGCCCACCGAGCGGTCGATCTGCGCGCTGGCCGAGGTGACCGCAGAGGCGCTGAACACCGAGGAGCCGATCACCAGCGCCAGGCCGATCATCAGCGCGGCGGCGGTGGCGCCGGTGCGGCGCGGGTTGCGTGTCGCGTTGCGCTGGGCGAGCTTGCCGGACGGGCCGAACAGGGCCGGCAGGAGGGCGCCCAGCACCCTGATGACGGCGGTGGCCAGCAGCGGGCCGAGCACCACGAAGCCGATCAGGGTCAGCAGCACGCCGAGGCCCAGGTACTGCCCCCCGGTCGCCGCCTTCTCCGCCTTCGCGGCGAGCACCAGCAGACCGCCGCCGCCCAGGGTGAGGACGAGGCCGAGGACCGTACGGACCGCGTTGGCCCGCGCCTCGGCCGGGGTGCCGTGATCGCGCAGGGCGGCCATCGGCGCGATCCGGCTGGCCCGGCGGGCCGGGATCCAGGCCGCGACGACGGTGATCAGGATGCCGACCGCGTACCCGGCGACGAAAACGTCCGGGCCGATCTGCAGGTCGCTCGCCTTGAGGTCCATGCCGATCGCGTTCATCAGCTGGATCAGGCCGACCGCGATGCCGAGGCCGGCCCCGATGCCGAGGGTCGAGCCGAGCACGCCCAGGATCAGCGCCTCGGCCAGCACCGAGCCGTTGACCTGGCCGCGGCTGCCGCCGATGGCGCGCAGCAGGCCGATCTCCCGGGTGCGCTGGGCGACCAGCATCGAGAAGGTGTTGATGATCAGGAAGCCGCCGACGAGCAGCGAGACGCCGGCGAAGCCGAGCATCGCGTACTTCATGAAGTCGAGGCCGCTGCCGATGCTCTTGTTGTTCTCGTCCTTCTGCTCGGCCGCGGTCTTGACCTGGTAGCCGCCGCCCAGCGTGGCGAGGGTGTCGGTCTTGAGCTGCGCGTCGCTGCGGCTGCCGTCGCCGAAGGCCTCGACGGAGGTGTAGGCCGCCTCGCCGAGCAGCACCTGCTGCGCGGTCGGGGTGTCCAGGAAGGCGAGCGCCGCACCCGGGTTGGTGGTGGTGAAGGTCGCGATGCCCGCGATGGTGAACTCGTGCTTGCCGCTCGCGTTGTCGACCCGCACCTTGCCGCCGAGGCCGAGCTTGGCCTTCTTCGCGGTGTCGGCGTCGAGCACCAGCTCGCCCGCGTTCTGCGGCACGTGGCCGGAGGTGATGCGCACCGGGTTGCGCGGCGTGTCCGCCCAGTTGCCGACCAGGGTCGGGGCGCCGCTGGTCGGGCCGATCAGCTTGTTGGTGGCCGGGTCGACCAGGATCGCGTCGCCGACCATGACCTGGCCGACGGCCGTCTTCACGCCGGGCACCGCGGCGACCTGCTGGGCGAGCGCGACCGGGAGCACCGGCGGCTTGTCGCCGGGCTGCTGCTGGTCGTCCTCGGCCGGCTTCGGCGGCTGGACCGAGACGTCCGAGGCGGTCGCGGCGAAGAGCTTGTCGAAGGTGCTGGTCGCGGTGTTGGAGAAGACCAGGGTGCCGGAGACGAAGGCGACCGACAGCACGACGGCTATCAGGGAGAGCGCCATCCGGCCCTTGTGGGCGAAGAAGCTCCGCAGTGACGTCTTGAGGATCATGATGCGTCGTCCCGCCCGCTCAGCTCGTGCGCTTGCCGTCGAAGCGGCGCATGCGCTCCAGGACGGAGTCGGCGGTCGGGGAGTGCATCTCGTCGACGATCACGCCGTCGGCGAGGAAGAGCACGCGGTCCGCGTACCCGGCGGCGACCGGGTCGTGGGTCACCATGACGATGGTCTGGCCGAGTTCGTCCACCGAGCGGCGCAGGAAGGTCAGCACCTCGGCGCCGGCCCGGGAGTCGAGGTTGCCGGTGGGCTCGTCGCCGAAGATGATCTCGGGGCGGGCGGCCAGGGCTCTCGCCACCGCGACGCGCTGCTGCTGGCCGCCGGAGAGCTGGGTCGGGCGGTGCTTGAGCCGGCCGGCCAGGCCGACGGTCTCCACCACCTGGGCCAGCCAGGCCTCGTCGACCCTGCGGCCGGCGATGTCCATCGGGAGCGTGATGTTCTCCAGCGCGTTCAGCGTGGGCAGCAGGTTGAACGCCTGGAAGATGAAGCCGATCTTGTCCCGGCGAAGCCTGGTCAGCTGCTTGTCCTTGAGGCCGGTGATCTCGGTGCCGCCGATCCGGATCCGCCCGCCGCTGACCGTGTCGAGGCCGGCCAGGCAGTGCATGAGGGTCGACTTGCCGGAACCGGAGGGGCCCATGATCGCGGTGAAGCGACCGCGCTGGATGTCGACGTCGACCGCGTCCAGCGCGGTGACCTTGGTCTCGCCCGCGCCGTACGCCTTGGTGACCTGGCGGGCCGAGGCGGCGACGGCGGACTCGCCGCCGGGAAGCTGGTGGTCGAACACGGCTGCTGCTGCCGTCGTCACTGGAGTCTCCTAAGGAATGGCCCACCCGTTGGCCCCCAGCCTGGTCGTCCCCACCTGTCCGGCGACATGGTGGAAGCGGTAGTCCTCGACCGGGGGTTGTCCCCACCCTGCCCGGCGCACCGGGCCGCCGACCCGAGGAAATCGGGCCGGCTCCGGACGGGCGGGGATGTATGAACCACGTTAGGAGCGGCGGACGGAGCGCTCGTCCTCCGCCGGGATGAAGCGGGCCAACGGGAGTTGTACGGGGTGCGGCGGCCCTCCCCCTAGGGGTCGCCGCGGCCCTTCTCGGGGACGCCCCGTACGGGCCCCCGGCCGCGGCTCGTCAGCCGGCCAGGGCGGGGGCGGCGAGCCGCTCCAGCGCCACCGCGAAGCCGTCGACGACGGGGGCGAGCAGCGCCTCGGTCTCGCGCTCCACGACGGTCGTCCCGTCCTCCCCGGCGGTGACGTGGCGGTCGAGCACGAACCAGCCCTGGGTGACGTGGCCGGCGCCCATCGAGCTGAGGACCGGACGCAGCGCGTAGTCCACGGCGAGGACGTGCGCGGGCGAGCCGCCGGTGGCGAGCGGCAGGACGGCCTTGCCGGCGAGCGCGTACTGCGGCAGGACGTCGAGCAGGGCCTTCAACAGGCCGGAGTACGCGGCCTTGTAGACGGGGGTGCCGATCACGACGCCGTCGGCCCGGGCGAACAGCTCGACGGCGGCGGCGATCTCGGGATGGTCGAAGTCGCCCGAGAGCAGGGCGTGCGCGGGCAGGTGGCGGGCCTCGAACGGGATCACGTGGTGGCCGCGGGCCGCGAGCCACCCGTCCACGTGGCGCAGGAGGCGGGTGGTGCGGGAGATCGCGGACGGGGAGCCGGAGACGGACAGGACGGTGGCCATGGGTTCACCTCTGCGGGAAGCGGGGACGACGCGGTGCGGCGGCGCTGCCGCTGCGGCGGAGCGGCGGTGCTTCCGCCGCCCGGGGAAAGGGAGTTGGGGAATTCGACGGGGCGCGCGTCAGCCACGACAGAGCGAACGGGACACACGCTTGAGGTCGACGTGCCGCCGACGCGTGAGGGTCCTTCGCTGATCCATGCCAAAAATGCAAACACGGCGTGTTCGGGGCGGTCAAGAATCGTTTCGGCAGGTGAACGCCGGAGTGGGACGGATCACTCCGGCGAGCCGGCACCCGCACGGGCGCGCGCACGCGCGGAAGTTGCGGCGGAACGATCCGGCACGTGCATCAAAACTGCTACAAGAGGCCTGGTGGAGCCCCCGGGGGGAGTCAGGCCGGACGCCTTCGGGCATCCTCGTCCACATGAACACGTGGCAGGAGGGCCGCCCGAGCGGCGGCGGGAACCCGTACAACGGCGGGACCCCGTACGGCGGCGGCGACGGGGGCGGCGCGTACGGGCGCAGCGGGGGCGGCACGTCGGCCGAGCCGCCGCTGCCGGCCGGGCTGAACCCGCGCGGGCCGGGCGCCCCGGCGCCGCGCCGGCCCGAGCCCTCCCGCACCGGCGGCGTCCCGCCGCAGGGCCCCGGCCGGCCCGACGGTCCCGGCCGCCCCGGTGGTCCGGGCGGTCCGGGTGGCCCTGGTGGTCCGGGCGCCCCCGGCGGCACCCGCCCGTCCGCGCCGGGCCCCGCCGGGCGCAGGGGCTGGTCGAAGGGCCGGATCGCCAAGTGGACGGTCTTCGGCCTGCTCGTCGCGATCATGGTGACGGCCGTCTCCACCTACTTCTGGGCCGACTCCAAGATCAACCACGACAACGTGCTCGCCGACTACCCCGGCCGCCCGGCGGCCGGCAAGGGCACCAACTGGCTGATCGTCGGCTCGGACAGCCGCGAGGGCCTCACCGACGCCCAGGAGGAGAACCTCCACACCGGCCACGACGTCGAGGGCAAGCGCAGCGACTCGATGATGATCCTGCACGTCGGGGACAACGGGAACACCCTGCTGAGCGTGCCGCGCGACTCCTGGGTGCCGATCCCGGAGTACAAGACCAGCAGCGGCAAGACCCTCAAGGGCACCAACTCGAAGATCAACTCGGCCTTCGCCAACGGCAACGGCCGGCTGCTCGTCCAGACCATCGAGCTGAACACCGGCATCCGCATCGACCACTACGCCGAGATCGGCTTCTCCGGCTTCGTCGGCATCGTCGACGCGGTCGGCGGCGTGCAGATGCACATCGACCAGGACATCAAGGACCGGGACTCCGGCCTCGACCTCAAGGCCGGCGACCAGACCCTCAACGGCACCCAGGCCCTCGCCTTCGTCCGCCAGCGCCACCAGATGGCCGACCAGGACCTCGGCCGGATGCGCAACCAGCAGAAGTTCCTCGCCGCCCTGGCCCACCAGGCGGCCTCCCCGGGCACGCTGCTCGACCCGTTCACCTTCTACCCGCTGGTCGACGCCGGCCTCGGCACGCTGATCGTCGACAACGACACCGGCCTCACCGACCTCGGCTCGCTCTTCCTCGCGATGAAGGACGTCAACGGCGGCAGCGGCAAGACGCTGACCATCCCGATCTCCAACCCGGACTTCCGCACCACCACCGGGGAGTCGGCGGTCAAGTGGGACTCCGCCAAGGCCAAGCAGGTGTTCGACGCCTTCAAGAACGACACCCCCGTGCCGGACGTCAAGTAGCGGACCCACCCGCCGCTCCACCGCCGCCACCGCCTCCTGGGCCGCCTGGTCCAGGAGGCGCTCGCGTTCTCCGGGACGGACGTGCCGGCCGCCGCCGGCCGGGCCCCTACCGGCCGATCGGCTGCAGGCCGGTCACGTACTCCGGGAAGCGCACCAGCCACTCCCCCTCGCCGTCTCCGGCGCCCCCGGCCTCGGTCGGGCCCGAGTAGCCGTAGTGGATCTCCCGCGCGCGGCCGCCGTCCACCCAGCGGGCGTCCGCCAGGTGCACGGCGAGGGCGGCCGGGTGCTGCGGATCGGGGCGTTCGAGGACGAGCTCGTGCTCGGTCTCGCCGGGGCGGAAGGCGACCACCGTCTCGCTGGTGCGGCGGCGCGGGCGCCCGCCCGCCCGGTACGTCCAGTACGCGGCGACGGTGACCGTCAGCGTGCCGTCCGGGCTCCCCGGCTCCGGGCGGACGTACTCCTCGTCGGGCACCCACCGCGCGTGGTGGCGGATGTCGTCCGGGCCGCGCCGCTCGTCCCAGCGCACCCAGTAGCTCGCCACGCGCTTGACCGTCATCACCTCGCGCGAGACGCGGACCGGGACGCGCGCCGGATTGGCCGGCTCGCCCGCCGCGAGGGAGACCACGGTGACCTGCTCGTACGTCACCTCGGCGTCGTCGAGGCCCTGCCCCATCGCTTCCATCGGCTGCTCCATCGGTGAACCACCTTGGCGGAGAGTGGAGTTGAGCGCGGCTCGGCCGCGCGAGGAGAGCCTACGGCGACCGCGCGGACACCCGGAGTGATTGTGTGATTCCGGCCCGGACGGCCGGGGCCCGGCGCTACCCTGCCCCCCGTGGACGAACGAAGCGGCACCGGAGCGCTCCTGGGGCGCGGGCGGACGGCCGACGTCTTCGCCCTGGACGGACACCGGGTGCTGCGCCGGTACCGGGACGGCAGCGACGCGTCCGGCGAACTCGCCGTGATGCGGCACCTCGCGGAGCACGGCTACCCGGTGCCCGGGGCGAGCCCCGGGGCCGCGCCCGGCGAACTCGTCCTGGAGCGCCTCACCGGCCCGACGATGCGCGACGCCCTCGTGGCGGGCGAGCTCGCGCCCGGAGCGGCCGGCGAACTGCTGGCCGGGCTGCTGCGGCGGCTGCACGCCGTCCCGGCCCGCACGGGCACCGACCCGGCGCACCGGATCCTGCACCTCGACCTGCACCCGGAGAACGTGCTGATGACGCCGCGCGGGCCGGTGGTGATCGACTGGGCGACGGCCGCGGAAGGCCCGCCCGCCCTGGACACGGGCACGTCGGCGCTGATCATGGCGGAGGTCGTGCTCACGCTGCCCGCCGGCCTCGCGACGGCCGCCCGGGCCGTGCTGGCGGCGCTGGTGCGGCACCTCGGCGGGCCGGGCGACCTCCCCGCCGCCCGGGCCCGCCGGGCTGCCAACCCGACCCTGGGCGCGGCGGAGGTGGCCCGGCTCGACGCGGCGGAGGCGCTGGCGCTCGGCGTGGCCGGCCCGGAGGCGCGCGGCGGGCGGCCGGAGCGGCCCTGACGCCCTCGGCCCCGCCGGCGCCGCTGCGCGGGGACCAGCCCGCGCAGCGGTAGACCTTCGGGCGTCAGCGCGGGCCCTGCGGGACGCGGTCCAGCGCGATCCCGAAGCGGGTGCGATAGGCCGCCAGGGCCTCGTCGTCGGTGAGCGTCAGCTCGCTGCGCTCGCCGGCCGGGGTGGTGGTGATCAGGCGGTTGCCGGCGATGGTCGCCCGGCCGCCGTCGGCGGTGAGCATCGAGCAGGTCGTCGAGCGGGTGAACGGGGAGTCCGGCGAGGTGGTCTGCCACCAGCAGGTCGGGCGGAAGTCGGCGAGCTCGTACGGGCGCAGGCCCAGCCGGTACTGCGGCGTGCCGTCCAGGAGGACGTCCAGGTCTCCGTGCGCGCCGGCCGGGACGAGGGTGAACGTGCCGTGGGCGTCGGCCTGTTCGCCGCGTCCGTCGAGCCGCAGCGGGCCGCGGCTGAAACGCCCGAAGCCGACGTCGACCAGCCACGGCTCGTCGAGGTCCACCCGCAGCGCGAGGTGGTCGAACGGCGGTCCCGGCCGCTCGCCGTCGAAGACACGGGCGGCCAGCAGGCTCACCCGGTAGCCGAGCGAGCCGAGCAACTCAGCGAAGAGGCCGTTGAGTTCGTAGCAGAAGCCGCCGCGGCGGGCGGTCACGACCTTCGCCACCAGGGCGTCCGGGTCGAGGACGACGGGCTCGCCGAGGTGGATGCTCAGGTTCTCGAACGGGACGGCCCGCAGGTGCGCGAGCTGGAGCCGGGCGAGCGCCTCCGGGGACGGCGCGCCGGGCTCGGGGAGCGCGATGCGGTCGAGGTAGGCGGACCGCTGGGCGGCGGTGAGGCCGCCGTACGGCTGCTCGGTGCGTGGCGCGTGATCCATCCGACCATTCCACCCGGACGCGGGCCGGTCGGCCATCGTCCATTGGTCCTACGCCCTCGGCCCCACCCCCACTGCCGGCGGGGGGGGGGGGGGGGGGGGGGGGGGCCGGCGGCCCCGCGGGGGGGTGGACAACCCCCGCGAGCGGTAATATGGGGAGAG
>NZ_JBHWGV010000042.1:39591-73976 GCF_042732955.1 Kitasatospora sp. NPDC059747
TGTGTCGGAGCGCGGGCCCTGCGTCTCCTCCAACCCCCCCCCCCCCCCGGCGGCCCGAGCGCTGCTCGCGCGGCCCCCACCCGGCCCCCCCCCGCGGGCGGAAGAGCTACCCCGCGTAGCGGTAGACCTTCGAGTCCCGGGCCTGGAAGCCGGCCCGTTCGTAGAGGCGGTTCGCGGCCTCGCGGGATGGCCGGGACGTCAGATCCAGGGTCCGGGCGCCGGCCTCGCGCGCCAGCCGCACGGCCTCGTCGGTCAGGGCCGCGCCGACGCCCTTGCCGCGCGTCTCCGCGTCGACGACCACGTCCTCGATCCGCGCCCGCAGGCCGGACGGGAGCGGGGACAGCACCAGGGTCAGCGTGCCGACGATCACCCCGTCGAGGCGGGCGACCAGCAGCGTGTTGGAGTCGCAGGCCACCAGGTGGGCCAGCGCCGCGTGGTCCAGCGGCTTGGCCGAACCGGACAGCTGCGGGAGCAGGCCGGCGAACGCGGCCACCAGCTCGTCGGTCGTCTCCCGGACGACCTCGACATCAAGACTCATGCGCCCACCTCGCTGCGCTCGGCGGGGGCATTCGCCCACACGCACCTCTCGACCATTCGCTCGCTCATGGCGCTGGACCCTAGCCGCGCCGCACGTCGGGTGCGCCGCTTTCCGGCGCACTGGTCGCGACGCGCGGGTGAACTGGCCGAATTCCGGTGCAGTAACGGCCAGTTGATCACCGCCCCACTCCGCCCCTCACAGCGCGCGGGCCGCCGCCCTGAACCGGTACGCGGTGGCGGACGGGTCCTGCGCCACGAACAGCACGGCGAGCAGGTGGTCGACGGCGGCGGCGTCCAGGATCCGCAGCAGCGTGGTGAGTTCGGCCTCCGGCGCGTCGGCGAGGAGCTCGTCCGCGCCGGCGAGGACGACGAGCACCCGGGGCGGCGGCCGGTCCGGCTCCCCGGCGGGGTGGAGGACGTCGCCCAGGCACTCCTCGAAGGCGTCCCAGTTGTGGCCGAAGTACGCGGGGAAGTCGAGGGCGCGCGCCCAAGCGGTGAGCAGGCCGGCCTTGGTGCGGCACGCGCCGCCGTCGATCGCGACCCGGCGGACGTCCCCGGCGGGGACGCGGGCCAGGCCCGCCCACGGGTGCCCGGGGAACAGGTCCCACCGGGCCCCGGCGAGCAGTCTCTCCGGTGGGCTGGGGTGCGTCACGACGGTAGCTCTACCGCCCCGCCCGCCGGCGCCGGACGCCGCCGCGCCGGGGGCTCACCCGGCCGGCCGACGGGTCCGGTGCGGCAGCGCCCCGGCATGCGGGGTTGCCCGGACGGACGTCCGGAAACGCCACCGCCCCGAGTGGGAAGTCGGCGGATCCGACTTTCCACGACGGGGCGGTACGCGGTACCGGGTCGGCCGGGCGGGAGCCCGGCCACGCACCGGTGATTACTCGACGATGCCGGACTTGGCGATGGTGACCTTGGCCGAGGTGCGGCCGCTCTGCGAGCCCTTGGACTCGATGAGCTTCACGATGTCCATGCCCTCGACGACCTCGCCGAAGACGACGTGCTTGCCGTCCAGCCAGTTGGTGGCGATGGTGGTGATGAAGAACTGCGAGCCGTTGGTGTTGCGGCCCGCGTTGGCCATCGAGAGCTGGCCGGCCTTGGTGTGCTTGATCTCGAAGTTCTCGTCCGCGAACTTCTCGCCGTAGATGCTGCGGCCGCCGGTGCCGTTGTGGTTGGTGAAGTCACCGCCCTGCAGCATGAAGTCGGGGATGACGCGGTGGAAGCCGGAGCCCTCGTAGCCGAAGCCGTTCTGGCCGGTGGCGAGCTCGCGGAAGTTGCGGGCGGTGACCGGGACGACGTCGTCGTACAGCTTGAAGACGATCCGGCCGGCGGGCTCGTCGTTGATCGTGATGTCGAAGAAAACGTTGGAAGCCATGCAGGGATCATGGCACGACCGACGCTCCGACGCGCGACACCCCCGACGGTCCGGCGCCACCTCGGTGTCGTCCCGTACCGCCCCGCCGCACCGGGCACGGACGTTACGATCGGGGCCGGCTTCGAGCGGGGCGGGCGTTCGATCGCGACGACGGGGTGGGCGGCATGCGGATCGGTGAACTGGCCCGGCGCACGGGCGTGAGCGAGCGCTCCCTGCGCTACTACGAGAAGCAGGGCCTGCTGGCCCCCGACCGCACCCTGGGCGGGCACCGGGACTTCCCGGACGGCGCGGTGGACCGGGTCATCCTCATCCAGGAGCTGTTCGCGGCCGGACTGCACAGCCGCAAGATCTACGAGATCCTCCCCTGCATGCGGGACGCCGACGGCGGCCCGAACGAGATCGCCACCCCGCTGCTGGTCGAGGAGCTCACCGCCGAGCGGGAGCGGATCGACCGGATGATCGCCGACCTGGTCCGCTCGCGCGAGGTCCTGGACGAGGTGATCCAGACCGCCTCCGGCCGCCCGGCGCTCGGCCCGGCCGAGCGCGGGGCGCGCTAGCGGGTCCCGTCCGGCGCCCGGTCGGGCCGGGGCTCCTTCAGTTTGCGCCAGACCGTCTCCAGCGCGGCGATGTCGGCGTCGTCGAGCCGGTCGTCGAAGACCGGCGCGAGCACCGCCCGCCGGGTCGCGTCGGCCTCGGCGAACGCGGCCCGGCCCTGCTCGGTCAGTTCGATCCGCACCGAGCGGGCGTCCGAGTCGGAGGCCGAGCGGGCCACCAGTCCGCGCCCGGCGAGGGCGTCGACCACCCGGGACACCTGGCTGCGGCTGAGCATCGTCTTCGCCCCGAGGTCGGAGGCGGCGACCGGCTCCCGCTGCCCGTTGAGCCACAGCATCACCTCGAACCAGGACAGCGGCAGCCCGTGGACCCGGGCGAGCTCCCGGTCCACCCGGGCGGCCAGCGTGGCGCCGGCCCAGACCAGCCCGTAGAAGGCGTGATCGCGCTCCGGCAGCGGGCCCAGGGTGAGGTCGGCACGGTTCATGCCGTTCATCGTACCGAGTTGCGTGCGCATGCACAGATTCCCGGCGCGGCACCGACGCGGTCGGTAGCATCACCGGCATCGGGCGCCCGCACACGGCGTACGACCGGGGAGGGACGAGGCGATGGACGACACGGCCGGCCGGATCGGGGTCTACCTGGCGCACCCGCGGCCGGGCAGCTTCAACCACGCGCTGCACGACGCCGTCGTGGCCGAACTGCGCGGGCGCGGCTGCGACGTGCGCGCCCACGACCTCTACGCGGAGGGGTTCCCGGCCCTGCTCACCGCCGAGGAGACCGGCACCGTCAACGCCGCCGACGCGCCCGCCGACCCGCAACTCGCGCTGCACCGCGCCGAAGTGGCCACCCTCGACGCCCTCGTCCTGATCCACCCCAACTGGTGGGGCATGCCGCCCGCCGTCCTCACCGGCTGGGTGCAGCGCGTGCTCGCGCCCGGCGTCGCGTACAAGCTCGGCACCGCCGACGGCGAACCCGCCGGGCTGCTCCGGGCCGGCCGGGCCCTGGTCCTCAACACCTCCGATACCCCGGAGGAGCGCGAGCGCACCGAGTTCGGCGATCCCCTCCAGCGGATCTGGGCCGCCTGCGTCCTCCCGTACGTCGGCGTCACCGACGTCCGCCGGACGGTCTTCCGCACCGTCACCGACGCCCCGGCCCCGACCCGCGCCGCCTGGCTCGACCAGGCCCGCGCCGAGGCGGCGGCCCTCCTGCGGTGACCGCGCGGGCGCGGTGACACGATGGGCGGATGCTCCTCGAAGACTCCTCGCACCGGCTCGATCTGCGGCCGCGCAGCTACCAGTTCGGGACGGCGCGCGGTGAGGGCTACGACGACAACTGGCTGGTGATCGCCGGCGCCGTGGCCGTGCCCGAGGGGGCGTGGCGGTTCGTCGAGGCGTGCCTGACCACCTGGGAGGCGCGGGAGATCTCGCGGTGGCTGCGGGCCGCCGCCGACCCGGCCCGCAGCCCGGGTGCGCTCGACTTCACCGAGCCGCTGCTGACCTTCGGCCTCGCCGAGGAGCAGCCCGCGGACGGGCGGCGGCTGGTGCGGGTCCGCTTCGCGCTGGAGGCCGCGCCGCCGTGGGTGGACCTCGACGCCGAGGACGCCGACAGCGACGAGGACGAGGACGACAGCGACGAGGACGGGGACGACGTGTGGCCCGGCCACACCGCCGAGTTCCTCCTCGCCCCCGCCGAGCTCCGCGCGGCCGCCGACGCCTGGGACGCCGAGCTCGCGCCCTTCCCCGAGCGCTGAGCCCCGGCCTCAGGCCGGGTCCAGCTCCAGCTCCGCCACCGCGTCGTCGCCGCTCGTCTCGCCGGTCGGCCGGAAGCCCAGCCGGGCGTAGAACTCGGCGGGACCGTCCGGCCCGGGGTGGTACGTGACGGTGACGCGGGTGCCGCCGCGGCGGCGGACCTCCGCGCACACCTGCTCCACCGCGAAACGCCCGTAGCCGCCGCCCTGCCGGTCGGCGTCGACGAGCAGGCGCCAGAGGCCCGAACGCGGCCGGTCCCCCGCCTTGTCGGGGTAGAACGTGATGTCGAAGAAGGCCATCACGAACCCGACCATCCGCTCGCCGTCGAAGATCAGCCGGGGCCACGCGGTGTCGCCGTGGACGTACGCCTCCGCGAGCGACTTCACCACCGATGCCACCAGCCCCTCCTGGTCCGGCCGCACCCGCAGGGCGAGGGCGGCGTCGAGGTTGGCCGGGGTGACGGGTGCGAGGCGCAGGTCGGAGGACATGGCCGTCAGCCTACGAAGCGGACGGCCCCGCGTCGCCCGGATTTCGGCCGGCCCCGGCGTCAGCGCGTGAACACCAGCGAGACGTTGTGCCCGCCGAAGCCGAACGCGTTGGTGAGCGCGACCGGCACGGCCCCGGTGCGCGGCGCGCCCGCGACGACGTCGAGCTTCACCGCCGGGTCGAGCCGCTCCAGGTTGGCGGTGGCCGGCACGACCCCCTCCCGGACGGCGAGGACGGCCGTGAGGGCCCCGAGCGCGCCGGCCGCCCCGAAGAGGTGCCCGGTGAGCGACTTGGTGGCGGTCACGGCCGGGTGCAGCCCGATCGCCTCGGTGACCGACTCCGCCTCGGCGAGGTCGCCGATCTGGGTGGAGGTCGCGTGGGCGTGGACGAGGGCGACGTCCTGCGGGGCGAGCCCCGCCTCGGCCACCGCGCGCCGCATGGCCCGGACCTGGCCCTCGGCCGCCGCCGCGGTGATGTGGTGGGCGTCGGAGGTGACGGCCGCGCCGGCCAGGGCGGCATGCGGGCGGGCGGCCCTGGCGGCGGCGAACTCGGCGCGCTCCAGGACGAGGACGACCGCGCCCTCGCCGATCACGAAGCCGTCCCGGTCGACGTCGAACGGCCGGGAGGCCCTGGTGGGCTCGTCGTTGCGGGTCGAGTGGGCCTTGGCCTGGGCGAAGCCGGCCATCGGGAGCGGGCAGATGCAGGCCTCGGCGCCGCCGGCGACGACGACGTCGGCGCGGCCGAGCCGGATCAGGTCGAGGCCGAGGGCGATCGCCTCGGCGCCGGAGGCGCAGGCACTGACCGGGGTGTGCGCGCCGGCCCGCGCGCCGAGCTCGATGCTGACCCACGCGGCCGGGCCGTTGGCCATCAGCATGGGCACGGTGTGCGGGGAGACCTTGCGGACGCCGGAGGCCTCCAGCACGTCGTCCTGCGCGAGCATGGTGACCGCGCCGCCGGTGCCGGTGCCGATGACGACGGCGAGGCGCTCCGGGTCGACCTCCGGGGAGCCCGCGTCGGCCCAGGCCTGCCGGGCGGCGATCAGCGCGATCTGCTCGCAGCGGTCCAGCCGCCGGGCCTGGACGCGGTCCATCACCTCGGACGGCTCGACCTTCAGCCGGCCGGCGATCCGGGCGGGCAGGTCCGCGGCCCAGGCGTCCTCGATGGCCGCGATCCCGGACTGCCCGGCCAGCATCGCGGCCCAGGTCGAGGGGACGTCCCCGCCGAGCGGCGTGGTCGCCCCGAGACCGGTGACGACCACGTGGCCGGCGCCGGCGGCACCGCTGTCGGCATTCATGAAATCTTTCCCCCTACGTTTATTGAGAGGTCACAAATCGAAACCGCCCCCCGTGCCGATGGGCCCGGAGAGCGGTCGAACCCTGTGCCACTCTGACAGGGGATTGAGGGATCTTCAGAGGCCGGAGAGCACCGATTCGGGTACGGCCCCTTTGTAGGTTTCCTTTAGTTTGCGAGGTCGGCGAAGTCCGTCCCGCGACCGACCGCCTCCCACGCCTCGGCCTCCTTGCGGGCACGGTCGAGCTGCCCCAGGACCCCGTCGACGGCGTCACTGCCGAGCGCGAGCCGCAGCGGCGTGTGCTCGGCGTCCAGGGCGGCGAGGATCGCCGCGGCGGCCTTGGCCGGATCCCCGGGCTGCTTGCCGTCGGAGTCCGGCAGGCCGGTGCGGACCGGGCCGACGACCGGGTCGTAGGCGGCGATCGGGGTGGCGTGCGCGAGGGCGCCGCCGCCGGCGAAGCCGGTCCGGAACGCACCCGGCTCGACGATCAGCACCTTCACCCCGAATCCGACGACCTCCTGCGCCAGCGCCTCGGACAGCCCCTCCAGCGCGAACTTGGTGGCCGAGTACGCCCCCACCCCGGGGAACGAGAACCGCCCGCCCATGCTGCTCATCTGCACGACCGCCCCCGAGCCCTGCGCCCGCAGGTGCGGCAGGACGGCCCGGGTGAGCGCGGCCGGCCCGAAGAAGTGCAGCTCCATCAGGTCCCGCAGCTCACGGTCGGTGTACTCCTCGACGGCGCCGATCAGGCCGCGCCCGGCGTTGTTCACCAGGACGTCGATCCGGCCGAACCGCTCCAGCGCCTCCGCGACGGCCGCCGGGATCCGCTCCCCGTCCGTCACGTCCAGCCGCACCGGCACGACCCGCCCCGGGTGCGCGGCGACCAGCCCGTCCAGCGCCTCGGGCCGCCGGGCCGCCGCCACCACGCTGTCCCCGGCGGCGATCGCGGCCTCGGCGATCGCCTGCCCGAAGCCGGAGTTCGCCCCGGTGATCAGCCAGACCCGCCCGGTCGCCCGCTTCTCGTTGCTCATTCCCCATGCCCTCCGTATGCCGTGCACCACAAGGAAGTTGACGATCATTTATACGTCAGGCCGGCGGCCGGGGCCCGACCCGACCCGGAAACGCCGGAGCCCCCGGCCGACGGTGATCGGCCGGGGGCTCCCGGAACTTCGAGGCCGCGTGCGTTACGGCAGGTTGCGGGCCATGACGATGCGCTGGACCTGGTTGGTGCCCTCGTAGATCTGCGTGATCTTCGCGTCGCGCATCATCCGCTCCACCGGGTAGTCCCGCGTGTACCCGTACCCGCCCAGCAGCTGCACCGCGTCCGTCGTGATCTCCATCGCCGCGTCCGACGCGAAGCACTTCGCCGCCGCACCGAAGAACGTCAGGTCCCCGTCCCCGCGCTGCGACTTCGCCGCCGCCGCGTACGTCAGCTGACGCGCCGCCTCCAGCTTCATCGCCATGTCCGCCAGCATGAACTGGACCCCCTGGAACTCCGCGATCGCCTTCCCGAACTGCCGGCGCTCCTGCACATAGCCCTTCGCGTAGTCCAGCGCCCCCTGCGCGATCCCGACCGCCTGCGCCGCGATCGTCACCCGCGTGTGGTCCAGCGTCCGCATCGCCGTCGCGAAACCCGTCCCCTCCGCACCGATCATCCGGTCCGCCGGAATCCGCACGTTGTCGAAGTACACCTCACGCGTCGGCGACCCCTTGATCCCCAGCTTCTTCTCCGGAGCACCGAACGACACACCCGCATCGCCCTTCTCCACCACGAACGCCGAGATCCCCTTCGACCGCTTGTCCGGGTCCGTCACCGCCATCACCGTGTAGAACTCCGACACACCCGCGTTCGTGATCCAGCGCTTCACCCCGTTCAGCACCCAGAAGTCACCGTCGCGCACCGCACGCGTCTTCATCCCCGCCGCGTCCGAACCCGCCTCCGGCTCCGACAGGCAGTACGAGAACATCCCCTCACCACGCGCCAGCGCCCCCAGGTACTTCGCCTTCAGCTCCTCCGAACCCGACAGCTGCACCGGCAGCGACCCCAGCTTGTTCACCGCCGGGATCAACGACGACGACGCGCACACCCGCGCGACCTCCTCGATCACGATCACCGTCGCCAGCGCGTCCGCCCCCGCACCCCCGTACTCCTCCGGCACGTGCACCGCGTGCAGGTCATTACCCTGCAACGCCTCCAGCGCCTCCTGCGGGAACCGGCCCTGCTCGTCCACCTCCGCCGCGAACGGAGCGATCTTCGCCTCGGCCAGCCCGCGCACCGCCTCACGGAGCATCCCGTGCTCCTCGGAGATACGGAAGAGATCGAAGTCAGCCGCGCCTGCGCTGCCCGCCATGATGCCGCCTCGCCACAGTGATCGAAGGATCCGGTTGGTTACCGTCGAGTAGAGATCCTAGGGCTCCGACCTGCGACTGCCTAGCGTTTCCGGCCCCCGGCGGGCCCCGGACGGGCGGCCTCCGGCGGAGTCCGGGGGACGGATAGCATCAGGGCACCCACTCATGGTCGAGTCCGCACAAAGGGGAACCCGTGACCCTCCGCATCTCCGTGATCGGCACCGGCTACCTCGGTGCCACCCACGCGGCCGCGATGGCCGAGTTCGGCTTCGAGGTGCTCGGTCTGGACATCGACCCCGAGAAGATCGCCACACTGACCGCCGGCCGCGTCCCGATGTACGAGCCGGGCCTGTCCGAGCTGCTGCTCAAGCACGTGGCCGGGCACGAGGGCTCCACCGGCCGGCTGCGCTTCACCACCTCCGTCGAGGAGGTCGCGGAGTTCGCCGACGTCCACTTCGTGTGCGTCAACACCCCGCAGCGCAAGGGCGAGTTCGCCGCCGACATGTCCTACGTGGACGCCGCGATCGACGGCCTCGCGCCGCACCTGTCGCGCCCGGCCCTGGTGGTCGGCAAGTCCACCGTGCCGGTCGGCTCGGCCGGCCGGCTGGCCGAGCGCCTCGCCGCCCTGGCGCCGGTCGGCGCCGACGCCGAACTCGCCTGGAACCCGGAGTTCCTGCGCGAGGGCTTCGCCGTCCAGGACACCCTGCGCCCGGACCGGATCGTGGTCGGCGCGCACAGCGAGCGCGCCGAGCGGCAGCTGCGCGAGGTGTACGCCGAGCCGATCGGGGCCGGAGTGCCGTTCGTGGTCACCGACTACGCGACCGCGGAGCTGGTGAAGACCGCCGCCAACTCCTTCCTGGCCACGAAGATCTCCTTCATCAACGCGATGGCCGAGGTGTGCGAGGCGGCCGGCGCCGACGTCACCCAGCTCTCCACCGCGCTCGCCTACGACGAGCGGATCGGCGGCAAGTTCCTCAACTCCGGCCTCGGCTTCGGCGGCGGCTGCCTGCCCAAGGACATCCGGGCGTTCATGGCCCGGGCCGGCGAGCTCGGCGCCGACCAGGCGCTGACCTTCCTGCGCGAGGTCGACTCGATCAACATGCGCCGCCGCTCCCGGATGGTGGAGCTGGCCCGCGAGCAGTGCGGCGGCGGTTTCCTGGGCCGCCGGGTGGCCGTGCTCGGCGCCGCCTTCAAGCCCAACTCGGACGACATCCGGGACTCCCCCGCGCTCAACGTCGCCGCCCAGATCCAGCTCCAGGGAGCCCAGGTCACCGTCTACGACCCGAAGGCCATGGACAACGCCCGCAAGATGTTCCCGGGCCTGACCTACGCCGACTCCCCGCTGGAGGCCGCCGAGGGCGCCCACGTGGTGCTGCACCTGACCGAGTGGCAGGAGTTCCGCACCCTCGACCCGGCCGTCCTGGGCGCCGTCGTCGCCGAGCGCCGCCTCCTCGACGGCCGCAACGTCCTCGACGCGGACGCCTGGCGCGCCGCCGGCTGGACGTACCGCGCCCTCGGCCGGCCCAGCTAGGGAATCCCGCACCCCGGCACGTCGTTGGGACCGTCATGACGAGCTACGGCGACGACGCGACGGTCCGCGACATCCTCACCGGCACGGGCGACACCTGGGCGGTGGTCGGCCTGTCGAACAACACCGCGCGCGCCGCGTACGGCGTGGCCGCCGTGCTCCAGCGCCACGGCAAGCGGATCGTGCCCGTGCACCCGAAGGCCGAGACGGTCCTCGGCGAGCCCGGCTACGCGTCGCTGGCGGAGGTGCCGTTCCCGGTCGACGTCGTCGACGTGTTCGTCCGGTCCGAGCTGGCCGGCGAGGTGGCCGACCAGGCGGTGGCCGTCGGGGCGAAGGCGGTCTGGTTCCAGCTCGGCGTCGTCGACGCGGCGGCGTACGAGCGGACGACGGCCGCCGGGGTCTCGATGGTCATGGACAGGTGCCCGGCCATCGAGTTCCCCCGGCTCGGCTAGCGTCGAGGCCGGACGGGTCCGGCGATCAGGCCGGGGCGGCGCCGTCCAGCTGCGCGATCGTCGCGATGGACGGCCCCCGGGTGGCGCGCAGCCCGGCCGCGGCGGACTCCGCGTCGCGCAGGACGCGGACGGCGTTGTGCCAGGTGAGCTTGGCCAGGTCGGCCTCCGACCAGTGGCGGCGCAGGAGTTCGGCGACGAGGTTCGGGTAGCCGGCGACCGAACCGAGGCCCTCGGGCAGGAACGCGGTGCCGTCGAAGTCGCCGCCGATGCCGATGTGGTCGATCCCGGCGACCTCGCGCATGTGGTCGAGGTGGTCGGCGACGGTGGACGCGGTGGTGACCGGCCGCGGGTGGGCGGCCTCGAACTCGCGCTGGCGGGCCATGCCCGCGGGGGTGGTGTCCAGCGGGTGGAGGCCGTGGGCGCGCATGTTCTCGTCGGCCCGCAGGGTCCACGCGGCGGCCTCGACGTGGATGAACTTCGGCACGAAGGTGGCCATCGCGACGCCGCCGTTGCCGGGCAGCTGCGCGAGGACGTCGTCCGGGACGTTGCGCGGGTGGTCGCAGACCGCGCGGGACGACGAGTGCGAGAAGACGACGGGCGCCTCGGTGACCCGCAGGGCGTCGCGCATGGTGTCGGCGGAGACGTGCGAGAGGTCGACCAGCATGCCGAGCCGGTTCATCTCCCGGACGACCTCCTCGCCGAAGCGGGTGAGCCCGCCGGCCACCGGCTTGTCGGTCGCCGAGTCGGCCCACGGCACGTTGTCGTTGTGGGTGAGGGTCAGGTAGCGGACGCCGAGCTCGTACAGGGCCCGCAGGGTGGCGAGCGAGCAGTCGATGGAGTGGCCGCCCTCGGCGCCCATCAGGGAGGCGATGCGGCCCTCGGCGCGGGCCGCCTCGATGTCGTCGGCGGTGCGGGCGAGCCGGAGCCGGTCGGGGTAGCGCGCGACGAGGGCGTGGACGAAGTCGACCTGCTCCAGCGTGGCGCTCACGGCGTGGTCGCCGGCCAGCCGGGTGGGCACGTAGACGGACCAGAACTGCGCGCCGACCCCGCCCTCCGCGAGGCGGGCGAGGTCGGTGTGCAGGCGGTCGCTCTGGTCGGCGGCGAGGTCGAGCGCGCCGAGGTCGTACCCGGCCTGCTCGCGCATCGCCCAGGGGAGGTCGTTGTGGCCGTCCACGACGGGGGCGGTGCGCAGGAGGGCCCGCGCACGGTCCAGCGGGGTGGGGAAGTCCAGCTCAGAGGTCATGCGACCTGTTCTACCCCACCCCGCCGCGCCGCCTACTTGGCGAAGCCGAAGGAGTCCGAACCGGCCACCTTGGCGCGGAGCTTCTTGCCCTTCTCGGTGGCCTGGGTGTTGAGCTCGGCCTGGAAGTCGGTCATCCGCTCGGTCAGTTCGGGGTCGAACGCGGCGAGCATGCGCACCGCGAGCAGGCCCGCGTTGCGCGCGCCGGCCACCGAGACGGTCGCGACCGGCACGCCGGCGGGCATCTGGACGATCGACAGCAGGCTGTCCATGCCGTCCAGGTAGCGCAGCGGCACCGGGACGCCGATGACCGGCAGCGGCGTGACGGAGGCGAGCATGCCCGGCAGGTGGGCGGCGCCGCCGGCACCGGCGATGATCGCCTTGAGCCCGCGCTTGTGCGCGTTCTCGCCGTAGGCGACCATCTCGCGCGGCATCCGGTGGGCGGAGACGACGTCGACCTCGTAGGGGATCTCGAACTCGTCGAGGGCCTGGGCGGCGGCCTCCATGACGGGCCAGTCGGAGTCCGAGCCCATGACGATGCCGACGACGGGGTTGGTGTCGCTCATTCGGTGATCGTTCCTCGCAGGTAGGCGGCCGCGTGGCGGGCGCGCTCGCGGACGTCGTCGAGGTCGTCCCCGAAGACGTTGACGTGGCCGACCTTGCGGCCGGGCTTCACGTCCTTCCCGTACATGTGGATGCGCAGGCCAGGGTCGCGGGCCATGCAGTGCAGGAAGGCGTGGTACATGTCCGGGTAGTCGCCGCCGAGGACGTTGACCATGACGGTCCACTTGGCGCGCGGCCGGGGGTCGCCGAGCGGGAGGTCGAGGACGGCCCGCAGGTGGTTCTCGAACTGGGAGGTGACCGCGCCGTCCTGGGTCCAGTGGCCGGAGTTGTGCGGGCGCATGGCCAGCTCGTTGACCAGGATCCGGCCGTCCCGGGTCTGGAACAGCTCGACGGCGAGGTGGCCGGTGATGCCGAGGTCGCCGGCGATGCGCAGGGCGAGCTGCTGGGCCTCGTCGGACAGGGCCGGGTCGAGGTCCGGCGCGGGGGCGGTGACCTCGGCGCAGACGCCGTTCTCCTGGACGCTCTCGACGACCGGGTAGGCGACGGCCTGGCCACTGGGCGAGCGGACGACGTTGGCGGCCAGCTCGCGGACGAAGTCGACCTTCTCCTCGGCCAGGACCGGCACGCCCGCCAGGAACGGCGCCTCGGCCTCCTGCTCGTCGTCGACGACCCACACGCCCTTGCCGTCGTAGCCGCCGCGGACGGTCTTCAGGACGACGGGGTAGCCCTCGCCCTCGGCCGCGAAGGCGGTCACGTCGGCCGGGTCGGCGACGATCCGGTGCCGGGGACAGGGCACCCCGATGGCGTCGAGCCTGGCCCGCATGACGCCCTTGTCCTGGGCGTTGACCAGCGCGTCCGGGCCGGGGCGGACGGCGATGCCGTCGGCCTCCAGCGCCCGCAGGTGCTCGGTCGGGACGTGCTCGTGGTCGAAGGTGATCACGTCGCAGCCGGCCGCGAAGCGGCGCAGGGTGTCGAGGTCGCGGTAGTCGCCGAGCACAACGTCGGAGACGACCTGCGCCGCGGAGTCCTGGGGGGTGTCGGCGAGGAGCTTGAACCTGACCCCGAGCGGGATACCCGCCTGGTGTGCCATGCGGGCCAACTGCCCGCCGCCGATCATGCCCACCACTGGAAAATTCACATTGCCCGGGGAAGTCACCCGGCCAGGATATCCGGGCCGATCGGGGGCGATGGAGCCGCTGGTGGCAAGGCCGGAGGGGCCCTCCGGGTGGACGCGCGTAGATGTCAACCGGGGGCGCGAGGGGCTGAGCCGTTCGGCGGAACCGGGTAGCCTGGACGGCCAGGTCCTGGTCTACGCAGTCCGATCATGTGCGTGCACGCAGGGCACAAGGGGCGGGCACCGTCCCGACGCACCGCCCTTTCGACCGCACGCACATGGAGGCAGCCCGGTATGGCCACGACCGCAGCTCCGAGTCCCACACTCGTGCAGAAGATGCGCGGACTCACGGGAGAAGCCGTGAAGTTCGGTATCGTCGGCCTGAGCGGCGTGGTGGTCAACTTCCTGGTGTTCTGGGTCTGCATCAACGGCCTGCACCTGGCCTCGCTGCGCTCGAACATCGCCGCGACGCTGATCGCGATCGCCACCAACTACCTCGGCTACCGCTACTGGCTGTACCGGGACCGCGACGCCGCCTCGCGCAAGCGCGAGATCACGCTGTTCCTGGTGTTCAGCGGCATCGGCATGCTGATCGAGACCGGCGTGCTCGGCACCTCGGTGTACCTGCTCGGCCTGGACTCGCACTTCGAGCAGCTCGGCGCCAAGCTGGTCGGCCTCGCGCTGGGCACCGTGTTCCGCTTCGTCTCGTACCGCACCTGGGTGTTCAAGGCCATGCCCGAGGCCGAGCCGCAGGCCCCGCACGCCACCGGCAGCGAGCTGGCCGCGCAGGCCGAGCTGATGCTGGCCGCCGAGGAGATCCGGTACGCCAAGGCGGAGTGATCCTCCGCACGTCCACGCCGTCGGGGCCCCGCGCCCCCCCCCCCCCGGGCCCCCCCCCGGGGCGGGCCGGGGGGGGGCCCCCCCCCCCCCCCCCGGGCGGGGGCCCCCCCCCCCCCCCCCGCGGGCCCCCGACGCGCGTCCTGCGCTTGCCGGTCCCACCCGCCCCAGAGGACAGTGGTTACCGAGGGCGAGCACGGCCGGCGCGGACGATCGAGGCCGAGGGGGTTCCAGGAGGCTCGCCATGGCGTTCGTCCAGATCATCGACTGCAAGACCGACAGGCTCGACGACCTCAACCGGCTGATGGACAGCTGGGCCGAGTCCACCAAGGGGAAGCGGACCGCCTCCCACGCGGTGGTCGCGACCGACCGCTCGGACACCAAGCACGTGGTGGAGATCGTGGAGTTCCCCTCCTACGAGGAGGCCATGCGCAACTCCCACCTCCCCGAGACGGACCGGATCTTCCGCGAGATGGTGGCGCTCTGCGACGCGCCGCCCACCTTCACCGACCTCGACGTGGTCCGTGACTCCCAGTTCAACAAGACCCTCGCGAACCGGGTCCTGGACGGGCTGGCCGCGGGCGACCTCGACGTCATCGACGAGTGCATGGCCGCCGACTACCGCGACCACGACTACGGCAGCGAGGGCGACCTCCAGGGCGTCCCGGCGTTCCGCGAGCGCTGTGCCGGCTACCTGGACGCCTTCGACTTCCGCTTCGAGATCGAGAGCCAGATCGCCGAGGGCGACGAGGTGGCGACCCGGTGGACCTGGCACGCCACCCAGAAGGCCGCCTTCCGGGACGTGCCCAACACCGGGAAGTCGGTGACCGGACGCGGCACGACGACCTTCCGCTGCAAGGAGGGCAGGATCGCCGAGGGCTGGTGGCAGTGGGACGTGATGGGCCTGATGCGCCAGCTCGGCGTCATGCCGGGAGCCTGAGGCGCCCGGGGCCGCCCGGTCCCCTCGGTCCTCTCAGTCCTCTCAGTCCTCGTGACTGCGGCCGAGGAAGATCGCGAACACCGGCGGCCGCAACGACAGCAGTTCGAGCCGGCCGCCGTCCGCCTCCGCGAGGTCACGGGCGACGGCCAGGCCGATCCCGGTGGAGTTGCGGCCGCTGACCGCGCGCTCGAAGACCCGGTTGCCCAGCTCCGGCGGCACCCCGGCGCCCTGGTCCTGCACCTCGACCACGACCGAGGTGCCGGAGGGGCGGACCCGCAGGGTGATCGTCCCGGCGCCGTGCATCAGCGAGTTCTCGATCAGGGTGGCGAGCACCTGGGCGACCGTGCCCGGGGTGCCGACGGCGATGACGCCGTGCAGGCCCTCCAGGGAGAGCACCCGGCCCTTCTCGCGCAGGGTCGGGCCCCACTCCTCGACCTGCTGCTTGATCACCTCGTCGAGCTCGAAGGCGACGGCGGTGGGGCTGCGCGGGTCGCGCTGGGTGGTGAGCAGCCGCTGGACGACGTCGGTGAGCCGCTCGACCTGCTGGAGGGCGATGGTCGCCTCCTCCTTGACGGTCTCCGGGTCCTCGGCGAGGGCGGTGATCTCCTCCAGCCGCATGGACAGCGCGGTGAGCGGGGTGCGCAGCTGGTGCGAGGCGTCGGCGGCGAGCCGGCGCTCGGCGGTGAGCATGCGGGCGATCCGCTCGGCGCTGACGTCCAGCACTTCGGCGACCCGGTCGAGCTCCGGCACGCCGTAGCGGCGGTCGCGCGGGCGGGGGTCGCCGGAGCCGAGGCGCTCGGCGGTCTCGGCGAGGTCGGTGAGCGGCCGGGCGAGCCGCTTGGCCTGCCAGACGGCGAGCGCGACGGCGGCCTGGACGGCGAGCAGGGCGACGACGCCGAGCAGCAGCAGCATGTTGGCGATCTCGTGGTCGACGTCCTCGCGGGACTGCTCGACGGTGACGCTCTCGCCGTTGACGCCGTACTCGGTGGCCTTCAGCAGGTGGCCCCCGGGCGGGCGCACGCCGACCGAGACCACCGCCTGGCCGGGCAGCTGCACCTCGACGTAGCTGCCCTCGGCGACCTGGCTGTCGAAGGAGCGCTCGTTGACCAGCTCGTGGTTCGCGAGGCGGTTCTCCACCAGCCCGAGCACCCGGACGGCGGCGGCGTCCGTCCGCTCCTGGGCCGAGTTGACGATGGTCCGCTTCTCCACCAGGGCGAGCGGCACGCAGAACACCACGACCACCACCAGGACGACGCCCAGCAGCGAGTTGATCATCCGGCGTTTCACGCTGCCGCTCCCCGAGGTGTTGCGCTTCATCGGCCGCGCTCCGGCCATGCTCTCCGTACGGGGGCTAATTCTTCTCGAACCGGAAGCCCACTCCGCGCACGGTGGCGATGTAGCGCGGGTTGGCGGCGTCATCGCCGAGCTTCTTGCGCAGCCAGGAGATGTGCATGTCCAGGGTCTTGGTGGAGGTCCACCAGGTGGTGTCCCAGACCTGGCGCATGATCTCCTCGCGGGTCACGACCCGGCCGGCGTCCCGGACGAGGACGCGCAGCAGCTCGAACTCCTTGGCGGAGAGCGTCAGCTCCTCCTCGCCGAGCCAGGCGCGGTGCGACTCGATGTCGATCTTCACGCCGTGCGCGCCGGTGGTGAGCTGGTCGACGTTGCCGCGCCGGAGCAGGGCCCGGACGCGGGCGAGCAGTTCGGCCAGCCGGAACGGCTTGGTGACGTAGTCGTCGGCGCCGGCGTCGAGGCCGACGACGGTGTCCACCTCGTCCGCGCGGGCGGTGAGCACCAGGACGGGGCAGCTCTTGCCGTCGGCGCGCAGCCGGCGGCAGACCTCAAGGCCGTCCATCTCGGGCAGGCCGAGGTCGAGGACGACGAGGTCGACCTCCTCGGTGAGGCCGGCGGCGAGCGCGGTGGGGCCGTCCTCGCGGACGAGCACCTCGTAGCCCTCGCGGCGCAGGGCCCGGGCCAGCGGTTCGGAGATCGCCGGATCGTCCTCGGCGAGCAGCACACAGGTCATGTGGTGATGGTAGTCCGCCGCACCCTGCCCGATGGACCTGTGAAGTAGTTCACAGAGCGTGATCGTTATATAAGGGCCCACGTCCGCTCAACGGACGCTTCCCGACCGCCTGTTCGGCGAAGATTCCGCCCTTGGATCTTGAAACCGAAGGAAGACATCCCCGTCTACCATGGATCGATCGGGAAGATCGGCTGCGGACTTTGCCATTGCCATACCTGATTCGAGCGTTTTGTCATCTGATACCGCCAAATATCGCCACGTACAGTGGTTCCGTCCACGTCCGCCGCCACCCCCCTAGGCGGACGCTGTCAGGCAAGGAACCACTACACATGGCGTCTACGCTCCAGGACGCCGGCGTCACGTCGGCCTCCCCCAGCGGCAAGACCTTCCTCGGCCACCCCCGAGGTCTCGCGACTCTCTTCATGAGCGAGATGTGGGAACGCTTCAGCTACTACGGCATGCGTGCCCTGCTGGTCCTCTACATGACCGCCTCCATTTCGGAGGGCGGCCTCGGCATGAAGACGGCGGTCGCCGCCGCCGTGTACAGCGTGTACACGGCGATGGTCTACCTGCTGGCCCTCCCGGGCGGCTGGATCGCCGACCGATTCCTCGGCGCTCGCAAGACCGTCGCGGTCGGCGGCACGATCATCATGATCGGCCACTTCCTGCTGGCCGTGCCGTTCAGCGGCGCGTTCTTCGCCGGTCTGGCCTTCATCGCGATCGGCTCCGGTCTGCTCAAGGCCAACATCTCGACGATGGTCGGCCACCTCTACGACGGCCCGAACGACCCGCGTCGCGACGGTGGCTTCACCGTCTTCTACATGGGCATCAACCTCGGCGCCTTCGCGGCCCCGCTGGTCATCGGCACCATCGGCCAGAGCGTCAGCTGGCACCTGGGCTTCGCGCTGGCCGGCGTCGGCATGGCGCTCGGCCTCGGCCAGTTCCTGCTGGGCACCCGCCACCTGAGCCCGAAGAGCGACATCGTCACCTCGCCGATCACCCCGGCCGAGAAGGCGTCGATCTTCAAGAAGGCCGGCGCCTGGCTGGCCGCCGCCGTGGTCATCTACGGCGCCCTGGTGGCGAGCGGCTCGTTCACCATCGACTGGGTGCTCTGGCCGCTGTCGGTCGCCGGCATCCTGATCCCGGTGCTCGTCTTCGCCAAGGTGAAGCGCGACAAGGACCTCGACGCCACCGAGCAGTCCCGGATGAGCGGCTACATCTGGTTCTTCGTCGCCGCCGCCGTGTTCTGGATGATCTACGACCAGTCCGGTTCGACGCTGAGCATCTTCGCGGACAAGCACACCGCGTCCACGCTGCTCGGCTTCAACTTCCCGTCGACGTGGTTCCAGTCGCTCAACCCGCTGTACATCATGGCGCTGGCGCCGGTCTTCGCCTGGATCTGGGTCGCCCTGGCCCGCCGGTCGAAGAACCCCAGCACCACCATGAAGTTCGCCATCGGTCTGCTGATGATCGGCGCGTCCTTCATCGTCATGATGCTGGCGATGGCCGCCGCCCACGGCGACACCAAGGTCACCCCGCTGTGGCTGGCCATGGTCTACCTGGTCCAGACCGTCGGTGAGCTCACGCTCTCCCCCGTCGGCCTGTCCGTCACCACCAAGCTGGCGCCGACCAAGTACGCCAGCCAGATGATGGGCGTCTGGTTCCTCGCCGTCACCGCCGGCGACTGCGTCGCCGCGATCTTCCAGCTCGTGCTGGGCGACGGCGTGGTCGGCAGCACCTGGTACTTCGCGGTCCAGGGCGTGATGGCGATCATCGCCGGCATCGCCCTCGCGATGTACCGCAAGAAGGTCAACGCGCTCATGGGCGACGTGCACTGACACGCGCCCGATCCGGCCCCCTGCGCGAGCGCGTAAACCACTCGACCGAGTGGTGCGGGATCTGCCTATGGTGCCCGTCATGCCGACAGACGCGCTCCCCCGCCAACTCGCCCGCACCCGGCGCTTCGCGCTGGGCACCCCCACCCACCCCGTGATCACCGCCGACGGCGCCACCGTGCTGTTCGTCCGCAGCCGCGGCGGCGCCGACCCCGTCAACCGCCTCTGGGCGCTCGACACCGCCACCGGCGAGGAGCGGCTGGTCGCCGACCCGGCCGCGCTCGGCGACGACGACGGCGACCTCCCCGAGGCCGAGCGGATCCGGCGCGAGCGGGCCCGGATCGCCGCCTCCGGCATCACCGCCTTCTCCACCGACGCCACCGGCCGGCTCGCCGCCTTCGCGCTCGGCGGCCACCTGTGGCTCGCCGACACCGCCACGGGCACCGTCCGCGCCGTCCCCACCGCCACCGCGGTGTACGACCCGCGCCTCGACCCGACCGGCCGCCGGATCGCCTACGCCGGCGGCGGCTCCCTGCGGGTGGTGTCCGCCGACGGCACCGGCGACCGCGCGCTCGCCGAGCCCGAGGCCGCGGACGTGACGTACGGCATCGCCGAGCACGTCGCCACCGAGGAGATGTACCGCTCCCGCGGCCACTGGTGGTCCCCCGACGGCACCGCGCTGCTCGTCACCCGGGTCGACGAGCGCGAGGTCGCCCGGCTGCACCTCGCCGACCCGGCCGACCCGGCCCGGCCCCCGCGCGCCGTCCGCTACCCGCTCGCCGGCACCGCCAACGCCGACGTGTCGCTGTGGCTGCTCGGCCTCGACGGCTCACAGATCGGAGTCCACTGGGACCGGGCCGCGTTCGAGTACGTCACGGCCGCCGGCTGGGACGCCCACGGCCCGTACGCCTGCGTCCAGAGCCGCGACCAGCGCACCGTCCGCACGCTCGCGATCGAGCCCGGCGGCGCCGTCCGGGTGCTCGACGAGCAGCGCGACGACCACTGGGTCGAACTCGTCCCCGGGCTGCCCCTGCGCACCGCCTCCGGCGCCCTCGTCCACACCGCCGCCCACGGCGACACCCAGCACCTCACGGTGGACGGCGAGCCCGTCACCCCGCCCGGGCTCCAGCTGTGGGAGGTGCTCGGGACGGAGGGCGAGCGGGTCCTGTTCACCGCCGTCGACGAGCCCACCGAGACCCACCTCTGGAGCTACGAACCGGGCGCCGGCGTCCGCCGGCTCAGCGAGGGCCCGGGCCAGCACACCGGCGTCCGCCGGGGCGGCACGCTGGTCGTCACCACCCGCCGCGAGGGCCACCCCGCCGGACGCACCACCGTCCTGCGCGAGGGGCGCGCGGCCGTGGAGCTCACCTCGCGCGCCGAGCCGCCCGTGCTCACCGCCGCACCCGAACTGCTGCGCCTCGGCCCGCGCGAGATGCGCGCCGCGCTCTACCTGCCCACCGGGTACCGCCCCGAGGACGGCCCGCTGCCCGTCCTCGTCGACCCGTACGGCGGGCCGGCCACCCGGAAGGTCGGCACCGGCGGCGTGTGGTGGGACCTCGTCTCGCGCTGGTTCGCCGAACAGGGCTTCGCGGTGCTCGCCGTCGACGGCCGCGGGACACCCGGCCGCGGGCCCCGCTGGAGCAAGGAAATCTACGGCGACAAGGCCGGACCGGCCCTCACCGACCAGGTCGACGGCCTGCACGAGGCCGCCCGGCTGCGCCCCGGTGTGTTCGACCTCGACCGGGTCGCCATCCGCGGCTGGTCCTACGGCGGCTTCCTGGCCGCGCTCGCCGTCCTGCGCCGCCCGGACGTCTTCCACGCGGCGTCGGCCGGCGCCGCCCCCACCGACCAGCGGCTCTCCACCACCCACTGGCAGGAGCGCTTCCTCGGCCACCCGGACGAGCACCCCGGGCACTACGACTCGGCGTCGCTGATCGCCGACGCCCCGAAGCTGCGCCGCCCGCTGCTGCTGATCCAGGGCCTCGCGGACGACAACGTCCTCCCCGTCCACACCCTGCGCCTGTCCAGCGCGCTGCTCGCCGCGGGCCGCCCCCACGAGGTGCTCCCGCTGAGCAACACGACGCACTCCCCCACCGACGAGACCGTGGCGGCGAACCTGCTGCAGCACGAACTCGACTTCCTGAGGCGCTCGTTGGGCCTCAAGTGAAAACGGAGGCCCCCGCGCCCGCCACCCCGGGGACGTGGGGGCCTCCAGCTCTCGCAGGCTCAGACCTCGCGGACCCCCGACCGCCAGACCGCGGCCGTCAGCGGCACCCCCGGCCGGTAGGCCAGGTGCACGTGCGACGGCGCGTCCAGCAGCAGCAGGTCCGCCCGCGCCCCGGCCTCGACCACGCCGACGTCGCCGCGGCGCAGCGCGTGCGCCCCCCCGGCCGTCGCCGCCCAGACCGCCTCGTCCGGTGTCATCCCCATCTCCCGCACCGCGACCGCGATACAGAACGCCATCGAACTCGTGAAGCTGGAGCCCGGGTTGCAGTCCGTGGACAGCGCCACGACCGCGCCCGCGTCGAGCAGCCGCCGCGCGTCCGGGTACTGCGCCCGGGTCGAGAACTCCGCCCCGGGCAGCAGCGTCGCCACCGTCCCCGAGCCGGCCAGCGCGGCCACGTCCTCGTCCGTCAGGTGGGTGCAGTGGTCGGCCGAGGCCGCCCCCAGCTCGACCGCGAGCTGCACGCCGGGACCGTACGTCAGCTGGTTGGCGTGCACCCGGGGCGTCAGCCCGCGCTCGATGCCGGCGGTGAGGACCGCCCGCGCCTGGTCCCCGTCGAACGCGCCCTTCTCGCAGAACACGTCCACCCACCGGGCGTGCGGGGCGCAGGCGTCCAGCATCTCCCCGGTGACGAGGTCGACGTATGCCGCGGGGTCGTCCGCGTACTCGGGCGCGACGACGTGCGCGCCCAGGTACGTGGTCTCCGGGGTGTACCGGGCGGCGATCCGCAGCGCCCGCGCCTCGTCGGCCACCGTCAGCCCGTACCCGGACTTGCACTCGATGGTCGTGGTGCCCTGGCGCAGCGCCTCCCGGACGAACCGGGCCAGGTTGGCGTCGAGTTCGGCGTCGGTCGCGGCCCTGGTGGCCGCCACCGTGGTCCGGATCCCGCCGGCGGTGTAGGACTGGCCGGACATCCGGGCGTTGAACTCGGCGGTGCGGTCGCCCGCGAACACCAGGTGGGCGTGCGAGTCGACGAAGCCGGGCAGCAGGGCCCGCCCCTCCGCGTCGAAGCGCACGTCGGCGGCGGGCGCGTCGGCGGCCGGGCCGACCCAGGCGACGGTGTCGCCGTCCAGCACCACGGCCGCGTCGGTCAGCAGGCCGAGCGGTCCGGCGCCCTGGCCGGGGTCGTTGGTGACCAGACTGCCGATGCCGGTGATCAGGGTGGTCGGGTTGCTCAAGACGACGCCTTCCGAACGGAGTTGTAGGAACGGATCAGCAGCTCAGCGCGCCGATCGAGGCCCGCAGCGCGCCCGGGACGTCCGGGACGAGCCGGTGCACGCCGTCCGCGACGACGTGCCGGCCGCCGACCACCACGTGCCGGACGTCCGCCGCCGAGGCCGCGAAGACTGCGGTCTCGGCGCCCAGTGCGGGCGGCGGCCCGGCGGTGCGCACCGAGTCGAGGGCGAGCACGGTGAAGTCGGCGAGCGCCCCGGCCTCGATCCGGCCGGCCTCCGGCCAGCCGAGCGAGGCGTGCCCGTCCTCCGTCCCGGCCCGCAGGAGCGCGTTGGCCGTCCAGTGCCCGCGGGTCCGCGTCCGCAGCCGTTCGTCGAGCTCCAGGGCGCGCGCCTCCTCGAACGGGTCGATGACGGCGTGGCTGTCGCTGCCGAGGGTGACCGGGCACCCGGCCGAGGCGAGCCGGCGGGCCGGGCCGATGCCGTCCGCGAGGTCCCGCTCGGTGGTGGGGCACATGCAGATCGTGGTGGAGCTGTCGGCGAGGAGGCGGACGTCCTCGTCGGTGAGGTGGGTCGCGTGGACGGCCGAGGTGCGCGGCCCGAGCGCGCCGTGGTCGGCGAGCAGCCGGGTCGGGGTGACGCCGTGCGCGGCGAGGCAGGCGTCGTTCTCGGCGGTCTGCTCGGACAGGTGGACGTGCAGCGGGGCTCCGCGCAGCTCGGACCACCGCGCGACGGTGCCCAGCTGCCCGGCGGGCACGGCCCGCACCGAGTGGATGGCGGCGCCGATCCGGGCGTGCTCGCGCGGCTTGAGCGCGTCCGCCCGGACCGCCCACGCCTCGGCGTCGCCGTCGCTGAACCGCTGCTGCGGCCCGGTCGGCTCGGCGCCGAAGCCCGAGGACAGGTAGCAGGTGTCGAGCAGGGTGATCCGGATGCCGGCCCGGGCGGCGGCCTCGATCAGCGCCTCGCCCATCGCGTTGGGGTCGTCGTAGCGGGCGCCGCCGGGGGCGTGGTGCAGGTAGTGGAACTCGCCGACGGCGGTGATCCCGGCGAGCGCCATCTCGGCGTAGACCGCGGTGGCGAGCTCCAGGTAGCGGTCCGGGTCGAGCGCCCCGGCGAACCTGTACATGGTGTCGCGCCAGGTCCAGAACGTCCCGGAGCCGACCTGGACGTGGCCGCGCAGCGCCCGGTGGAAGGCGTGCGAGTGGGCGTTGGCCTGGCCGGGCACGAGGAGCCCAACGAGGCGGACGGCGCCGGCCGGGCACGGGCCGCTGTCCGGCGTCACGGCGGTGATCCGGCCGCCGGGGCCGGTGGCGATCAGGACGTCCCGCTCGACCACCAGGCCGTTGGCGTGCGGCAGCCAGGCGTACTGCGCCCAGTAGGCCACCGGTTCGGTCACTGACACGCCAGGTCCTCCAGTACGTCGGCCAGGGCGGTGACCCCGGCGAGGCAGTCGGGTGTCTCGGCGTGCTCGGCCGGGGAGTGCGAGACACCGGTCGGATTGCGCACGAACAGCATGGCGGTCGGGATCGCGGACGCCAGGATCCCGGCGTCGTGTCCCGCGCCGGTGGGCAGCACCGGGGCGTTCAGCAGCTTGCCGAGGCGGTCGCGCAGCGGACCGTCGAACTCCACCACCGGCGTGTAGGACTCCCTGGTGAGCTCGACCCGGACGCCGTCGCGCCCACCGCGCTCGGCGGCGGCCCGCTCGATCTCGGCGACCAGCGCGGTGAGGGTGCGCTCGTCGGCCGCCCGGGAGTCGAGCCAGCCGCGGACCAGGGAGGCGATCGCGTTGGTGCCGTTGGGCTCGACCGCGACCTTGCCGAAGGTGGCGAGGGCGCCCGCCTCCCGCGCCTTCTTCCGGGCGGAGAGCACGGTGTTGGCGTAGGTGAGCATCGGGTCGCGGCGGTCCTCGATGCGGGTGGTGCCGGCGTGGTTGGCCTCGCCGTGGAAGTCGAAGCGCCAGCGGCCGTGCGGCCAGATCGCCCCGGCCACGCCGACCGGCTGGTCCTCGGCGAGGTAGCGGCCCTGCTCGACGTGGAGCTCGACGAAGGCGCCGATCCGGGCGAGCCGGCCGTCGTCCGCGCCGATCGCGGTGGGGTCGTAGCCGGCCCGCTCCATCGCGTCGGGCAGCCGGACGCCGTCGGCGTCGCGCAGCGCGTACGCGGCGTCGCGGTCCAGCAGGCCGGCCGTCAGCCGGGAGCCGATGCAGGCGACGCCGAACCGGGCGCCCTCCTCGTCACCGAAGTTGACGATCGCCAGCGGACGCGTGAACTCGGCTCCCCGGGACCGGAGTTCGTCCAGGGCGGCGAACGAGGAGACGACGCCGAGCGGGCCGTCGAAGGCCCCGCCGTCGGGGACGGAGTCCAGGTGCGAGCCGGTGACGACGGCGCCGTCCCCGGCCGGGTCGCCCAGCCAGGCCCACTGGTTGCCGTTGCGGTCCAGCTCGTACGTCAGGCCGCGGTCGCGGGCCTGCTGCTCGAACCAGGCCCGGCACTCGGCGTCGGCGGAGTTCCACGCGAAGCGGCGGTAGCCGCCGGAGGCGGCGGAGCGGCCCACGGGGAGCAGCTCCGCCCACATCGCTTCGAACGAACTCGTCACAGCTCACCCATGGGAACGCGGACGCCACGCTCGGCGGCGACCTCGTCGGCGCGGTCGTACCCGGCGTCCACGTGCCGGATGACGCCCATGCCCGGGTCGTTGGTGAGCACCCGGCGGATCTTCTCCCCGGCCAGCGGGGTGCCGTCGGCGACGGTGACCTGGCCGGCGTGGATCGAGCGGCCGATGCCGACGCCGCCGCCGTGGTGGATGGACACCCAGGACGCGCCTGAGGCGACGTTGACCATGGCGTTGAGCAGCGGCCAGTCGGCGATCGCGTCCGAGCCGTCGAGCATCGCCTCGGTCTCGCGGTACGGCGAGGCGACCGAACCGCAGTCCAGGTGGTCACGGCCGATGACGATCGGCGCGGACAGCTCGCCGGAGGCGACCATGTCGTTGAAACGCTCGCCGGCCTTGTCGCGCTCGCCGTAGCCGAGCCAGCAGATGCGCGCCGGGAGGCCCTGGAAGTGCACCTTCTCCTGGGCCATCTTGATCCAGCGGGCCAGCGACTCGTTCTCCGGGAAGAGGTCGAGGACGGCCTTGTCGGTCTTGTGGATGTCCTGCGGGTCGCCGGACAGCGCCGCCCAGCGGAACGGGCCCTTGCCCTCGCAGAACAGCGGGCGGATGTACGCGGGGACGAAGCCGGGGAAGGCGAACGCCCGGTCGTAGCCGGCCAGCTGGGCCTCGCCGCGGATCGAGTTGCCGTAGTCGAAGACCTCGGCGCCGCGGTCCTGGAAGCCGACCATGGCCTCGACGTGCCGGGCCATCGACTCGCGGGCCCGCTGGGTGAACTCGGCGGGCTTCTCGGCCGCGTAGGTGGCCATGTCGTCGAAGGCGACGCCGACCGGCAGGTAGCTCAGCGGGTCGTGGGCGCTGGTCTGGTCGGTGACGATGTCGATCGGCGCGTCCATCGCGAGCAGCTGCGGGACGAGCTCGGCGGCGTTGCCCAGCACGCCGATGGACAGCGGCTGCCTCTTGTCGCGGGCGGCGGTGGCGAGCTCCAGCGCGTGGGCGAGGTCCTTGGCCTCGACGTCCAGGTAGCGGTGCTCGATGCGGCGGGAGATGCGGGACGGGTCGCAGTCGATGCAGATCGCGACGCCGCCGTTCATGGTGACGGCCAGCGGCTGGGCGCCGCCCATCCCGCCGAGGCCGGCGGTGAGGGTGATGGTGCCCTCCAGCGTGCCGTCGTACCGCTTGTTGGCGACGGCCGCGAAGGTCTCGTAGGTGCCCTGGAGGATGCCCTGGGTGCCGATGTAGATCCACGAGCCGGCGGTCATCTGGCCGTACATGGTGAGCCCGAGGCTCTCCAGGCGGCGGAACTCCTCCCAGTTGGCCCAGTCGCCGACCAGGTTGGAGTTGGCGATCAGCACGCGCGGCGCCCACTCGTGGGTCTGCATGACGCCGACCGGGCGGCCGGACTGGACCAGCATGGTCTCGTCCTGCTTCAGGCCCTGGAGGGTCTTCACCATGGCGTCGAAGGAGCGCCAGTCGCGCGCGGCCTTGCCGGTGCCGCCGTAGACCACCAGCTTCGACGGGTGCTCGGCGACCTCCGGGTCGAGGTTGTTCATGAGCATCCGCAGGGCGGCCTCCTGCTGCCAGCCCTGCGTCGTGAGCCCCGTGCCACGCGCCGCGCGTACCTCGCGCGGCCCGCTCGTCTGCTGCTGCACCATGTCCCGGCCTCCTGCGGATGGATTCATTCAGGCTTGGTTCAGTTGAATATAACTAAACAGTCGACGTTCGACCAGACCCCTGAACAATCCGATCAGCAACAGCACCGCCCGACTTGGCGCGCTAGCCTGAACCCGGCGAACACCAGCCACTCGGCCCAGCGACGAGAGCGGAGGACACGATGACAGCGATCACCGTGCGGCCAGGAAGGCTCCGGGATGTGGCGGAGGAGATCGAGCAGAGCACGGGACTTCGCGTCCAGATCATCGGAGGAACCCTGGTGATGTCCCCGACTCCTCGCGGCAAGCACGCGGGAACGATCCGGCGGCTGCGCATCCAGCTGGACCCCCAGCTGCCGGCCGACCTCGGCTCCTATGAGGTGTCGTCCATCTGCATGCCTGGCAATGAGGAGGATTACGTCACCCCCGACCTGATCGTCCTCCCCGTCGAGTGGGACGAGGACGACGAGTGGCTGGCCGAGCCCCACGACGTCGTCCTCGCCGTCGAAGTGATCTCCAACTCGGAGGGAGTCAAGAGCGTCGCCACCAAGACCGACTGGTACGCGACCGCCGGCGTGGCGCTCCTGCTCGCCCTCGATCCCCGCAACGGCAGTTGGACCCTGTACACCCATCCCCGCGACGGCGAGTACCAAGGCGTGCTGCACGGCAAGTACGGTGAGCCCATTCCGCTCACCGCCCCACTGCCCGCCGAACTGCAGACCACCGGCCTACTGCTCTACGCCCCACGGCGCTGAGGTCCTCAGGCCGCCGCGTCGCCGTCCCAGTCGATGCCGATCTCGGCCAGCCAGCGGCGGTCGGCGGCGTCGGGTGCGGCAGGGGCGGGCGGACGGGGGATGCTCTGGACGGGGCCGAGGCCGTACTTCTCGGCGGCCTCGGCGGCGGCCCGCGCGTGCGGTTCGATGACGCCGACGTGCACGGCGGACTCGTCGCCCGGGTCGAGGACGGTCAGTTCGGGTTCGGGCAGGCGCCGCAGGGTGACCCGGCGTCCGCAGGTGGGGCAGGACCATTCGTCGGCACCCGATGCCAGCCGGGCGACGAACTTCATCTCGTGGATCACGCGCATGGGCGGCACCCCCTGCACTAGGGGATGCCCCGGTTCACGGCCGGCCACGCCCACGACGCCGCGGCTTTGTCCAGTCCAAGTCGCGTCTATTCCAGGCCGCGTCTACTCCAAGAACAGGCCACGTGCCGCGGCCGACTGCTCGATGGCCTCCAACCTGGCCTCCGCGCCCGGGATCTCGTCGCACATGCTCTGCAGGAGCACCCGGCCCAGCATCATCGGCGCACACGCGGTGTCGAAGACCAGACCGGTGCCGACGGCCGCCGGCAGCATCAGGTCGGACAGCTTGGCGACCGGCGCGAACGCGCTGTCGGCCACCGTCAGCACCGTCAGACCGCACTCCCTGGCCACCGCCAGGGCGTCCATCAGCTCCCGCGGGTAGCGCGGCAGCGCGAAGCAGAGCAGCGCCGTCGCGCCGGCCGCGGTGGCCTGCTCCAGCCGGTCGGCGAGCATGCTGCCGCCCTCGTCGAGCAGCCGGATGTCCGGGTGCACCTTGGCCGCGAAGTACGCGAAGCCGCGCGCCTGCGCGGACGCGGCCCGCAGGCCCAGCACCGGCAGCGGGCGGGAGGCGGCGAGCAGCCGGGCGGCGCGGATGATCGGCTCGGGGTCGGCGAGCAGGTCGGCGAGGTGGCGCAGGTGCTCGATCTCGGCGAGCACGGCCTGCTGGTGCTCGTTGCGCACCGCCTCGTGCGGGCCCTCGGGCGCGGCCGCCTCGCCCGCGCCGAGCTCGCGCAGCTGCCGGCGCAGCGCCGGGTAGCCGTCGTAGCCGAGGGCCACCGCGAAGCGGGTGACGGACGGCTGGCTCACCCCGGCGAGCTCGGCGACCTCGACGCTGGACAGGAAGGGCGCCTCGGTGGCGTGCCGGACCAGCGAGTGCGCGATCCGCCGCTGGGTCGGCGTCAGCCGGTGCCCCTCGAAGAGCTGGAGCAGCCGCGCGGAGGGACCGACCGTGCCGGTCTCGTCGGTGGCGGTCATCGGCGGTACCTCCGGGTGCGAGCGGTTCGGACGACGACTGTGCAGCAGCGCGCGGCGCCTGGCAAAGACGTCTCGTACGACGGGACGGCCGCTGAGACGTCCCGGTGGGCGGACAGTCTGGCGGACGACCGGCGGACCCTACTCCCCGGGAGCCCGGCACGGGGCCCGGGGTAACCCTGATTTGACCCTGAGCCCGCCCGGATTCCCCCGCGAACGGATGGACCGGGCCCCGGCGAGCCCCCACGCTGGTGGCCATGGACACTCGCCAGGACGAACTGCGGCGCGACCTCGACGCCACCCTGCAGGCCCGCAAGGAACTCGGCAAGGAGTACGAGTCGGAGCTGGTCGACTCGTTCCTGAAGCGGCTGGACGCCCGCATGGACGCCCGGGCCGAACGCCCCGCGCCCCAGCAGTCCGAGGGCTACGAGCCCGGCTACCGCCACCGTCCGCGCCGCTCCGGCTGGTCGGCCGGCCGCCCCGGCTCCCGGCTCGCCGTGATCTCGCTGGTGCTCGGCATCCCGCTCACCGCGATCGCCGGCGACGCCCAGAACGGCGGGCTGCTCGGCCTGATCACCTGCTGGGCCGGCATCGTCGGCGTCAACTTCGCCGCCGCGCGCGCCGACCGCCGGGACCGCGAGGACCGCCGCCCGCGGAGCGACTGGGACTGACGCCCCGGCCGCTCCGCGCGGGCGACGGATCAGGCCAGCGGGCCGGTGACCTGCTCGACCGCCCGCACCAGCGCGCCGGAGGCGACCAGTTCGGCGGCGGCCTCCAGGTCCGGCGAGAGGAAGCGGTCGCGGCCGGCGCCGCCGACCCCCGCCTCGCGGGCGGCGGCCACCGCGGCCGCGGTGGCCGGGGCGATCCGGCCGGCCGAGTCGGCCTGCTGGCGGATCTCCAGCGCGCGGGCGGCGGCGGTGAGCTCGACGGCGAGGATGCGGCCCAGGTTCTCGACCGCCTGGCGCAGCTTGCGGGCCGCGGACCAGCCCATCGACACGTGGTCCTCCTGCATCGCGGAGGACGGGATCGAGTCGACCGAGGCCGGGACGGCGAGCCGCTTGTTCTCGCTGACCAGCGCCGCCTGGGTGTACTGGGCGATCATCAGACCGGAGTCCACGCCCGGGTCGTCGGCCAGGAAGGCCGGCAGGCCGTGCGAACGCGCCTTGTCCAGCAGCCGGTCGGTGCGCCGCTCGGAGATCGAGCCGAGGTCGGCGGTCGCGATGGCGAGGAAGTCCAGCACGTACGCGACCGGCGCGCCGTGGAAGTTGCCGTTCGACTCCACCCGGCCGTCGGGCAGCACGACCGGGTTGTCCACCGAGGCGGCGAGCTCGCGCGAGGCGACCAGCTGGGCGTGCGCGACGGTGTCGCGGCCCGCGCCGGCCACCTGCGGGGCGCAGCGGATCGAGTAGGCGTCCTGGACGCGCGGCGCGTCGTCCTGGTGGTGGCCGGTGAGGCCCGAGCCCTTGAGGACGGCGAGCATGTTGGCCGCGCTCAGCGCCTGGCCCGGGTGCGGGCGGATCGGGGCGTGCAGCTCGGGGGCGAGCACCTTGTCGGTGCCGAGCAGCGCCTCCAGGCTCATCGCGGCGGTGATGTCGGCGGTGGTGAACAGGCGGCTCAGGTCGGAGATGGCCATGACGAGCATGCCGAGCATGCCGTCGGTGCCGTTGATGAGGGCGAGGCCCTCCTTCTCCAGCAGCTCCACCGGCTCGATGCCGGCCGCGGCCAGCAGCTCGGCGGCGGGCTTCTCCACGCCGTCCGGACCGGTGGCCACACCCTCGCCCATGAGCACCAGCGCGCAGTGCGAGAGCGGCGCGAGGTCGCCGGAGCAGCCGAGCGAGCCGAACTCCCGCACCACGGGAGTGATGCCCGCGTTCAGCAGCGCGGCCATGGTCTGGGCGACCAGCGGACGGACGCCGGTGCGGCCGGAGGCCAGCGTCTTCATCCGCAGGAACATCAGCGCCCGGACCACCTCGCGCTCGACGGCCGGGCCCATCCCGGCCGCGTGCGAGCGCACCAGCGAGCGCTGCAGCTGGGCGCGCAGCTCGGGGCTGATGTGCCGGACGGCGAGCGCACCGAAGCCGGTGGACACGCCGTAGACGGGACGCGGCTCGGCCGCGAGAGCATCGATGCGGGCCCGGGCGGCCGCCATCTCGGCGAGCGCGTCCGGACCGATCTCGACCCGGGCGTTGCCCCGGGCGACGGCCAGCACGTCGTCGGCGCTGACGTCGGCCTTGCCGACCTGGACGAGCGGCGAGTCGGAGGCCGCAGCACTGTGCATATCCATATTCACCATCACATCAGGCGAATGAAGATATGACAACAGGTGCTCGCCATTCGGATTTTCCGCCGTCCCGCCCGCGACCGCACGCCGACCCCCTCCCCCCGTGGATATCCGCCTCCCCCATGCCGCACGCTGGTGGGGCAGGAACACGTACGGAGGTGGCGATGACGCGGGCGACGGCGCGGCGGCGAGTGGTGCGGCTGCGGGGGGACGAGCGCGGGGTGCGGCCGGACGCGCTGGCGGCGGAGGAGCCGCTGGAGATCCGGGTCGGCGGCGAGCCGCTGACCGTCACCATGCGCACGCCCGGGCAGGACTTCGACCTGGTGGCGGGCTTCCTGGTCGGCGAGGGCCTGGTGCACGCCACCGAGGACCTCGCCGCCCTGCGGTACTGCGCGGGCACCGACGACGAGGGCGCCAACACGTACAACGTCGTCGACGCCACCCTGCGCGGCGCCCGCACCCTGCCGCTGTCCGCGCACCGCAACCTGCTCACCACCAGCGCCTGCGGCCTGTGCGGCCGGGACACCGTCGACGCCGTCCGCACCCACGTGCGGCACCCGGTCGCCGAGGACCGGCTCAGCATCGAGCCGTCCGCCCTCTACGCCCTCCCCGACAAGCTCCGCGCCGCCCAGCGCACCTTCGACTCCACCGGCGGCCTGCACGCCGCCGGCCTGTTCGACGCCGCGACCGGCGAGCTGCTGTGCGCCCGTGAGGACGTCGGGCGGCACAACGCCGTGGACAAGGTGGTCGGCTGGGCCCTGCGCGAGGGCCGGCTGCCGCTGACCGGGCACGTCCTGCTGGTCAGCGGGCGGGCCTCGTTCGAGCTGACCCAGAAGGCCGCGCTGGCGGGCGTCCCGCTGCTCGCGGCCGTCTCGGCGCCGTCCTCGCTCGCGGTGGACCTCGCCGAGGAACTCGGCCTGACCCTGGTGGGCTTCCTGCGCGGGGAGGGCGCGAACGTCTACACCCGGCCCGACCGGATCGCCGCGCCCTCCCCCGCCGTCATACCCTGATCTCCGCCTCGATCAGATCGACGGCCCGCGCGGTACCGCCCTCGGCCCGTCCGGCAGCCGCGAGCACCGCCAGCCGCTCGGCCACCGCCGGATCACCGACGAGCTCCAGCAACGCACCGCGCAGCGCCTCCGCGGTGGCCTCCGCGGTGTCGATCCGGCGGGCGACGCCGAGCCCCACCAGCGCGTCCGCGTTGCCGAACTGGTCGGCCGCCTGCGGCACGGCGATCATCGGCACCCCGTGGAACAGTCCCTCGCTGGAGCCGCCCATGCCCGCGTGGGTCACGAAGGCGTCCGCCTGCGAGAGCACCGACAGCTGCGGCACCCAGCGGTGCACCTCGACGGTGGCGGGCACCTCGCCCAGCTCGGCCAGGTCGGTGTGGGCGCCGACCTGGAGCACGGTGTGCCAGCCCGGCAGGTCGCCGAAGGCCTCGACGCAGGCCCGGTAGAACGCCGGCCGGTGCGTGAACGCCGAACCGAGCGAGACCAGCAGCACCTTCTGCGCCCCCTCCGGCCGGTGCCACTCGCCCTGGTGGGCGCGGTCGCCGAAACAGGGCCCGACGAACGAGACCCGCTGCTCGTCGACCCGGTCCGCGTTGGGCTGCATCGCACGGGGGATGAGCGCGACGGCCCGCGACGGGCGGTTCTTGAAGGCGTCCACGTCGCGCTCCACCGCACCGGCCTCGGCGAGCCAGCCGGCGAACCGCCGGTAGTGCTCGGCGCCGCCGGCACCCTCACGGACGGCCGCCAACGCCTCGGCCAGATCCTCCTCGAAGCCCTCCCAGCCGACCATCGAGGGCGACAGCTGCACCACCGGCACGCCCAGCCGCTCGCCGAACGCGCGCCCGGCGAAGCCCGCGATGTCGCAGAGCACCAGGTCGGGCACGTCGTCCGCGAAGACGTCCAGCAGAACCGCGTGCATCGCGAGGGCGTCGTCGAGGAACAGCTCCTGGATCGCCACCGGGTCCTCCACCCACCCCTCCGGATCATCGGCGAGCGGCAGCTTCGTCGGATACGGGACGAACCGCGCACCCGTCGACTCGACGACCTCGCGGAACGACGGATCGTTGACGTAGCTGACCCGGTGCCCCCGGGCGACCAGCCCGGAGATCACCGCCAGGCTGGGATTGACGTGCCCGTGGGCCGGCACGGACGCCATGAGGATGTGCGCGGTCATGGGAAGACACCTCCGAAGTCAACGACAGAGACGAGACGTATCGTCTCGCCACGACAAGACGATACGTCTCGTCTTGCCATTCCGCATAGAATTTCCGGCATGACCGCCAGACCCGCCCCCGACCCCGCGCGACGCAGCGAGCGCTCCCGCGCCGCCGTGCTCGCCGCCGCCTCCGAACTCGTCGCCGAGGTCGGCTACGGCAAGCTGACCATCGAGGCGATCGCCGCCCGGGCCGGCGTCGGGAAGCAGACCATCTACCGCTGGTGGCCGTCGAAGGGCGCGGTCGTCTTCGACGCGTTCCTCGCCGACAGCGAGCACGAGGGCGGCATCGAACTCCCCGACACCGGCGACCTGCGGGCCGACCTGCGGGCCGTCCTGCGCCCGTCCTCGGACCAGCTCACGGACCCGGCCTTCGACCCGACCGCCCGCGTCCTGATCGCCGAGATCGTCACCGACCCGGCGCTGCACGGCGAGTACCGCACCCGCCTGCTGGACCCCCTCCTGGAGGTCACCCGCCGACGCTTCCGCAGCGCCCGCGAGGCCGGCCAGATCGCCCCCGACACGGACCTCGACCTCGCCGTGGAACTGTTCTACGGCCCGCTCCACTACCGCTGGATGTTCCGCCTCGGCCCGCTCACCCACGACCACGCCGACCAGCTGGTCGAAGCCGTGCTGCGGGCGCTCAGCGCCGGCCGCGGCGACTGACCAGGACCAGGATCACGACCAGCAGGACGACGAACAGCAGCACCCAGACGAAGCCGAAGCTCCGGCCGACCGTCCGGGAGACGAAGCCCCGGTTCCTGCGCTTGGACTTGTGACGGGTGACCGCCACGTCGGTGACGTGGTGCCCCCCGACGGAGGCACGCGCCGGGACGGGCGCCCGGTCCCCGGACACCACAGCCGCCGTCCGCACCACCGGCACCGCCTCCGCGGGCCCGGCCACCGCCACGGCACCCCCGAACGCGACCACCCCGGCCACCGCCGCACCCACCAAGCGTCTGCCCACGGCCCCGCTTCCCCCGTCCTCGCCGCCCACCGGCCTCCGGCCCACGATGGCACCGCGCCACACCCCCGGGACACCCCCCGTCCACCAACCGGAACGGACCCAGGACGGGCCAGTCACGAAACCGGCACATCAAAAACCCACGTGCCCCAGAGCGCCCACCACCCCGCACCGATGCACCCACCCCAACCACCCCCCTCCCCCAAACCCACCCACCCGACCCACCCGACCCACCCACCCCCCACCCCTCATCCCTCCCCAGCGAGAGGGAGCGCTGCGGGAGGGGGTGGCGGAGGGGGTGGCCGCGGAGAGGGGCGTGACGGGTGATTTTCAGA
>NZ_JBHWGV010000043.1:0-62186 GCF_042732955.1 Kitasatospora sp. NPDC059747
CTGGTCCGGGCGACGGCCCCAGTGTAGGTGTCCGGGCAAACAGGTGACTCTTTACATTAAACTATTAAAGATTATTTTTATCTTAAGCGTCACAGCTGTTCGCTGTTCGCCGTCCTCCCGTCACCCCAGGAGGCCGCCGTTGCACGGACCCACGCTGGTCAACTGGCTCCTCGCCCTCCTCACCGCCACCGCCGGGGCCTACTGCCTGACCCGCCTGCGATATGCCCCGGGAGCCCCCGGAGCCCCGCACGCGCCACACACCACCTGCGCACCGGCGCCCGCCACCACCCACCCGACGGGCGCCCGACGGCTTCTCGCCCGGGAAACCGACGCCGCCGAAGCGCTGATGGGGCTCGGCATGGCCGGAATGGCCGTCACCGGCGCCGCCGTCCCGGCGCCCGTCTGGGCCTGGCTGTTCGGCGTCCCCGCAGCCCTCTTCCTGCTCGCCGCCGCCGGCACCCCGGACCGCCGCGGACACCGGCTGCACCACGCGATCGGCGGCCTCGCCATGACCTACGCAGCCCTCGCCATGACCGCCTCCCCCGGCCATCACCACCACGCCCCGAGCACCGGCGCCCCGCTGCTCACCGGCGCGCTGCTGGTGTACTTCGGCGCCTACTCCCTCTGGGCCGGCACCCGGCTCCTGCACGCCCCCGGCGGAAGCGTCACCGTCGGAACGGCGGGCCTCCCGCAGGCCTGTCGGCTCACCATGGGCATCGGGATGTTCGCGATGCTCCTGACCATGTGACCTTGCCCGCCCCCGACGCCCGTCCCCCACCCCACTCGCCGCCCCAACCGCCGCCCCAACCCCCACCCCGCACGCCCTGGCCGAGCCACACCCGGGACCAAGGTCCTCAGGCCCGCGTGGCGTTGGTCACTGGCCGCCCGAAAGCCGTTCCACCGGACGTCGCCAGCGCATAGGTTGGCGAGGAGCGCGTTGTCGCGCTCCGTGCGCACTCGGGGAGCCCATGCGATGACTGCCCTGATCGGCCTGCTGCTGCTCGGCCTACTGCTCTCCACCGCCGTGCCCCGGCTGCTCGCCCGGGCCCGCTGGGTGGAGCGCGAACCCGTGCTGGCGCTGCTGGCATGGCAGTGCCTGGTCGTAGCCGTCCTGCTGTGCTGCGCGTTGAGCCTGGTCCTGGCCGCCTCGGCCGCGCTGCCCGAACTGCGCGCACTCGTGTTCGCCGGCGCGCCGCACGGGGTGGAGGCGGCGTACGGGCTCCAGGACGCCGAAGGCTGGGGCCGGCTCTGCGCGGCGGTGCTGGCCGCGGGCGGGCTGCAGACGGTGCTGGCGGTCACCCGTGAGGTCCGTTCGGCGAAGGCTCTGCGCAACCACCGTCACGCTCAACTCTCCGACCGCGCTCCCGAGTTGCCGGAGGCCATCGCGGCCGCCCGCAGCCGCCGGGAGCGCCTGGTGGTGCTGGAGAACGTCCGGCCGGAGGCCTGGTCGCTGCCCGGCCCGAACTCCCGGCTGGTGGTCACCACGGGCGCCCTCCAGCAGCTGACCGCGCGGGAGTTGGCGGCCGTACTGAGCCACGAGCGCGGGCACGTCCGCGCCCGGCACGACTGGCTCGCGCAGGCCGCCCAGGCACTCGCGTCCGGGTTCCCGGGGGTCCGGGTGTTCAGCACCTTCCGGGACCAGGTCGGCGAGCTGGTCGAGCTGGCGGCCGACGACCGTGCGGCCCGTCGGCACGGACGGCACACCACCGCCCTCGCGCTGGCCGAACTCAACCTGGGCCGCGGGGTGTTCGGCTCCTGTCCGCCGGGCCTCGCGCAGTCCCCGAAGCGGGTGGACCGCCTGCTCGCGGGCCGCCCCCGGCTGTCGGTTCCGCGTCGGCTCCAACTCACCGTCGCCGCGCTCGCCGCGCCCGTGGCCGTCGTGCTGCTGGCCGCCGCTCCGGGACTCGTCTCGCAGTTCTAGCCAGACGCCCCATCGCCCCACCGGACCCTCAGGACCGCCGAAGAACCCGCTGACGACCCTGCCGGCAAATCTGCTGACGAACCGTCAGCATCACGCCCCACACGGGCCGGTGACCTCATCGCCGAGCGTGCGCGCAAGCACGTCGCGGTGGAGCGGACGGGCCTGCCGGTAGCGCTCACGCCCCTCGTCCGTGAGGACGATCAGGATGCCGCGGCGGTCGTCCACGCACATCTCGCGCGTCACCAGGCCCGCCTTCTCCAGCCGGCCGATCAGACGCGACAGCGCGCTCTGGCTGAGGTGGACGACGTCGGCGAGCTCCTGGACCCGGAGCCGGTGGCTGCGGTCCACCGAGCAGCCCTCGACCAGGCGCTCCAGCACCTCGAACTCACTCATCCCGAGCCCGTGCTTCTCGCCCAGCTCGCGGTCGAGCGCACAGGAGGTCTCGGCGTGCCGGGCCAGCAGTTCGCGCCACTGCGCGACGAGACCGGCCTCCGCCGGGGAGTCGAGTTCAGCCACGGCGCCACCCTACCACCGCCATCGCAACTTATGCGTTTACATCTTATTCACTTGCATTGATTGCACGTGCATGTAGTCTCCTCCCCATGACCACCGCGACCGTCACGTCACCCGACGCACCGTCAACCGGCGGACAGGCCTGGACCCCCCGCCTCTGGGGCACCCTGTTCGTCCTCTGCGCCGCGATCTTCCTGGACGCCCTGGACGTCTCCATGGTGGGAGTGGCCCTCCCGTCCATCGGCTCCGAACTGCACCTCTCCACCTCGACCCTGCAATGGGTGGTCTCCGGCTACGTGCTCGGTTACGGCGGCCTGCTCCTGCTCGGCGGACGGGCGGCCGACCTGCTCGGCCGCCGCCGGGTGTTCCTCGTCGCGCTGGGTGTCTTCGGCGCCGCCTCCCTGCTCGGCGGACTGGTCGACGACGGCGGACTGCTGATCGCCGCCCGCTTCCTCAAGGGGACCGCCGCCGCGTTCACCGCCCCGGCCGGCCTGTCGATCATCACCACGACCTTTCCGGAGGGCCCCGCCCGCAACCGGGCGCTGTCCATCTACACCACCTGCGCCGCCAGCGGCTTCTCGCTCGGTCTCGTGCTCAGCGGCCTGCTCACCTCGGTCGGCTGGCGCTGGACGTTCCTGATGCCCGTCCCGGTCGCGCTGATCGCCCTGCTCCTCGCCGTCCGCCTGCTCCCCCGCCCGGTCGAGGAGCGCGCCAAGGGCGGGTACGACGTCCTCGGCGCGATCACCGGCACGCTCACCGTCCTGCTGCTCGTCTTCACCGTCACCGAGGCGCAGGGTGCCGGCTGGCTCAGCCTGCGCACACTCGGCTCGTTCGCCGTGGTCGCCGCCCTGGCGGCCGCGTTCCTGGTGACCGAGAGCCGCGCCGCCCACCCGCTGGTCCGGCTCGGCATCTTCCGCAACGGCGCGGTGGCCCGGGCCAACGTGATCGCCTTCACGATGACCGGCGCCTACGGCGGCTTCCAGTTCATCGTGACGCTCTACCTCCAGCACCTGCTCGGCTGGTCGGCGCTGGAGATGGCGCTCGGGCTGTTGCCGGCCGGCGCGTTCATCGCGCTGTCCGCGCCGTTCATGGGCCCGATCGTGGACCGCTTCGGCACCGGCCGGCTGCTGCCCATCGGCGTCCTGTCGCTGACCGCGGCGTTCGCACTGTTCCTGCGGCTGGACGAGCACAGCTCCTACCCCGCGCTGGTGCTGCCGTCGATGCTGCTGCTCGGCGTCGGCTTCGCGCTCGCCTTCCCCTCCGTGAACATCGCCGCCACCGACGGCGTCGCGGACGAGGAGCAGGGCCTGGCCTCGGGCCTGGTCAACACGGCGATCCAGGTCGGCACCGCCGTCGTGCTCGCCGGTGCGACCGCGATGATCACCGCCGGGAGCGCCGGCGGCGACAGCCCGCAGGCGCAGCTGGACGGCTACCGGCCGGCCCTGCTGTTCGTCACGGCGGTCGCGCTGCTCGGGTTCCTGATCGCCCTCGTGGGCGCACTGCTGGAGCGCCGGAAGAAGTCAACTCCCGCGTCCGTCCCGGACTATGACTACACGTCACGGACGTCCGGGCCGACCGAGCGGGCCGAGGTACTGGCCGAGCGCTGACCACTTCCGCCCGCGCCGCTTCCGCCCACGCCGAGCCGCCCCACGCGAGACCGCACCGGACCCGCACCGGACAACGGCGGACCGCACCACACCGCGCCGCGCCGACGCGGATGTCCACCCCCGGGCACTGCCGCCGGCTCCACCAAACCCCCGTGTTGGTGGAGCCGGCCGTCTTCGTAACGGCCGCCCCCGCACCAGCCGTCCGTGCGCCGCTCGTCAACGCGGTTCCACGGATCGGCCGTCGACTCCCCCAGTATATTGGCCGGGAGCCAACGAACGTTCGGAGCTGTCACGATGGCACCCCGCGGGGATTCGGTCAATGAGGAAATGCGTCAGCGCTCGCGCCGGCGCATCATGCGGGCCACCGTCGAACTGGTCGACCAGCACGGATACGCCGGGACCACGCTGAGCGACATCGCCGAGCGCGCCGGACTCGCGCGCGGGCTGCTGTCGTACTACTTCGACGGCAAACGGCTGCTCATGCAGTCCGCCACGCACCGGATGATGCACCAGTCGCTCAGCAGCGCCCTGGCCGAACTCGCGCCGGACGCGACACCCGAGGCCCGGCTGGCCCGCGCCATCGACGCCGTCCTCGGCCTCGCCCTCGACCACCCGCGGGTGATGCGCTCCCACCTGGCGCTGATCCTCGACCCGGACACCGGCTCCTTCGTCCAGGACCCGGAGCAGCAGCAGCTCGGCGCGATCCTCCAGGGCCTGCTGCGGGAGTGGGGTGCGCCGGATCCGGCCGCCGAGCACGCGGTGCTGCGCAGCGCGCTCATGGGCGGGTGCATCGGCCTCCTGCTGCCGGGCGCGGAGGTGCCGCTGGCGCCGATCCGGGCCGACCTGTTCCGGCGCTACGACCTGCCGTGGGAGCTGGGCCGCCCGCCGCAGCCGCTGCCACAGCTGCCGCTGCCGCTGCCGCTGGAACGCGAACGGCCGCCGGCCCGCGGCTGACGGCCGGTGGGCGGCGGCGGATGCTCCGGCGGCCGGTGCTCGCCGACGGCCGGTCCGGGCGGCGGGCAAGCACGGCTCGTGGTCCGGCCGTTCGGGCCCGGACGTCCAGGCCCCTCCGGGCGGAGGCTCAGCGTTCCTTCAGGATCGAGGCGAGCAGGTCTATGGTGCGCTCGGGCGTGAGGCTGTCCACGCAGAGGCGCTCCATGACCTGGATGTAGGCGTCCACGTCGTCCCGCTTGTCGAGGTAGAGCGCGCTGGTGAGCTGCTCCAGGTAGACGACGTCGGCGAGGTCCTGCTCCGGGAAGCGCAGGATCGTGAACGCGCCGGACTCGCCCGCGTGCGCGCCGAAGCGGAACGGCATGACCTGGATGACGACGTTGGCCTGCTCGGCGACGTCGATCAGGTACTGGACCTGGCCGCGCATCACCTTGGGCCCGCCGACCGGGCGGCGCAGCGCGGCCTCGTCGATGACGGCCCACAGGCGCGGGTTGTTGCCCTCGGTCAGCAGCTTCTGGCGGCGCAGGCGGAGGCTGACCCGCCGTTCGACCTCCTCCTCGCTGATGACCGGCCGACTCTGACCGAAAACCGCCCGCGCGTACTCCTCGGACTGCAGGAGTCCCGGGATGAACTGCACTTCGTACGTGCGGATCAGCTGCGCGGCCTCCTCCAGGCCGACGTAGGTCTGGAACCAGCCCGGCAGCACGTCGTTGAAGCTGTGCCACCAGCCGGACTTGTTGGCCTCGCGGACCAGGCCGAGCAGGGCCTCCCGCTCCAGGCCGTCGTCCACGCCGTAGAGGCTGAGCAGGTCGGCGACGTCGCGCTCCTTGAAGCTGACCCGGCCGAGCTCCATGCGGCTGATCTTGGACTCGGAGGCGCGGATCGCGTAGCCGGCGTCCTCGCGGGTGATGCCGCGCGCCTCACGCAGGCGTCGCAGCTGTGAGCCGAGGAGGATCCGGCGGACCATCGAGCCGCCGCCCGGCTGAACTGTGGTCATGCGGTCGAAACCTCCACCTAGGGCAAACAGCGCACAGTCTGCCATCAGTTGAGCGCTCACGGTGCCGATACTGACGGATGTTCCTATCAGTTCTGCACTCCACACACCAGGATGCACGTGCATCCGGCGCTTGCATATGCCAATAGTGCGACTGCACGTGAATCGACTCTTGCATCTGCAGTGAGCGCAGAGGACCATGGTGCACGTGCACCTGCACATCCCTGGCAATCCCGCGGGCTCCGCGTCGACCCCACGCGCGACTCCGTGCACCAGCCCGGCAGCGTCCCCCACGCCACCGGGCCTTCGTGTGCGCGCGCGCCTCGTCGAGGAGGGGGCCGTGCGGCCGAGCGAGTCGGAGGTGACCGGCATGACCCCGGCGGGTCCAGCCGTGTCCGCCCCCTTATGGGAGGAGCTCTTCATGGGCACCGGTACGGCTTTGGCGGTTGACCCCCACGTGGTCACCTGTACGCTCGCTCCTCGCTTCGAAGCCGTCAGAACCGCACGTGACTTCGCCCGGACCGCTCTGCAGCGCTGGGGGCTGATGGAGCTGTTCGACGACGTCGCGCTGGTCGCGTCGGAACTCGTGACCAACGCGCTGCGGCATGCGATCGGCGCACGGCCCGACCCGGTGGGCGGCGCCCTGGGCGAGTACGACTTTCCCACACAGCACGGTGGTGACGGCAGGCTGCCGATCCGAATAAGCCTCGTGCACCGCGCGCCGCAGATCGTCTGCGCGGTCAGCGATCCGAGCAGCACCGGCCCGGTCGCCCGGGAGGCGGACTTCGTGGCCGAATCCGGCCGCGGGCTGCACCTGGTGGACTCGTTCAGCCACTCCTGGGGCTGGCACCCGCTGGGCGGGGGCAAGGTCGTCTGGGCGCTGTTCGAGGCCGACGCGCAGGCCGCGACCCCCGAACTCGGTGGCCGGCACCGGCGCTCCGCCTAGCGGCGGACGGGCACGCACCCCCGCAGCGCGGGCACGCGTCCCCGGATCGATGGACGCCCCGGGAGGACCGAAACCCCGGGAAGAAGCGGTAGTTCGCCCTCGCCGGGCTCGCGCCGGAGACCCACCGGCCCCCCGCAGCGCACCCGCCACGACCAGTGCGCCCCCGACGGCCGACGGGCCGCCAGTGCGCGGGACAGCAACGCACCGGACAGCAGTGCACGGGGCAGCGTTACGCGGGACAGCAGCGCACCGGACGGTGGAGAAGCCCGCGAAGAGGCACACCACCGAGCATGTGACCGAGCGCGTGACGAACCGCGCGGACGACCGCGGGGCCGAGCCCGCGGAGAAGACAAAGGCCGCCGTGGTGTCAGCACCCACGACGGCCCCCCGATGGCTCCTGGTGCGGAGCGGTGGCCGGACCGACGGACGTCCGGTGAAGCGGCCGGACGGCCCGGTGAACGGCCGGACGGACGTCCGGTCAGGCGGACAGGTGGTCGAACTCCCCGTCCTTGGCCCCCAACAGCATCGCGGCGATCTCGGCCCGCGTGTAGATGAGCGCCGGACCGTCCGGGAAGCGCGAGTTGCGCATCGCCACGTCGCCCCCCGGCAGCGCGGCGAACTCGACGCAGTTGCCCTGGGAGTTGCTGTGCAGGCTCTTCTGCCAGACCACTCCCTCCAGCTCGGTGGCGGCCATCCCGTTGTAGGGACCGTACGAGCCGCCCAGTTCCTGCGATTCGTGCGAGTCGTGCATAGAAGTCTCCCGAAGAGCCCCGGAGTTGCGGTCCAGCGCGGCGCCCCCGGCACCCGCCGAACGAACGGGCCGGCCCCGTACCAGCCCGGCACAACGCCTCACTTGACGCGATGATAGCCCTTGTGCACGTGCATCAGCACGAGACGGTGCAGGTGCACGAGGCCTTTCACCGGCCGACCTGAACTCTTCACGGACCCTTCTCCTGACGGTACGTAAACGGACATAGCCGACCGAACCGGCCCGCTTCCGATAACCGGCCGTGAGCGGCTCCCCGCTAAATGTTGATCTTCGAAAGCCGGGAGTCGCGCACTCGTGACCCTCCGTCAGACCGCCCGTCGACTGTGAGACATCTCACGCGCCACAGGTGCAACGTGACGCCCCACCGGACACGTCTCCAGGAGATACCGGCGGACGCGCGGGGGTTGGGCCAGGTATGTCCGGAATATGACCTAATGACCGCTCATCGACCCGCGCACGCGAGAGCTCCGCGCGCCGCGCACACCACGCTCGCGCGAAACCGGCACGGCAGCCGACTGCAGCCCTGACGGGCCGATGTCCTACGATCTCCGCCATGAGCACCGCAGCCATCCCGGGCGCGCCACTGCCCGTTCGCACTCCAGGCTCCCGTGCGCGGGGGCGCCACCGTCGCCCCGAGCGCCCCGAGATCCCGTCCGGCTCCCCGGCCCTGGTGCTCGCCGTGCCCGCGACCGCCGGGCCCGAGTCCCGCTCGGTCGTCGAGGAGCTGCTCTCGATCGTCCGCAGCGAGCAGAACGGCGTCCAGACCGCGGTGGGCTACCTCCCCGGCGACGGCGCCGAGGGCGCGGACGGCACCGAGCGCAGCATCGGCGAGCTGCTGGCGGCCGCCGCCGAGGCCGGCGTCCCGGCACCGATCCTGGTACCCCTGGTGCCCGGCCCGCACGACTTCCTGCCCGAACTCCACGCACTCGCCGCCGAGTACGGCGCGCACGTCACCGACGTGCTGGGCCCGCACCCGCTGCTGGCCGAGGCCGTCCACGTCCGCCTGTCCGAGGCCGGGCTGGCCCGCGCCGACCGCGCCCGCCTGTTCGCCATCGCGACCGCCGCGGACGGCGTCGTGCTGACCACCGTCGGCGGCGAGGACGCCGCGGCCGCCGCCGGCATCACCGGCGTGCTGCTGGCCGCCCGCCTGGCCGTCCCGGTCGTCCCCGCCGCGCTCGACGTGCCCGGCTCGGTCGCCGCCGCCGTCGCGCACCTCAAGGAGACCGGCTCGCAGCGCCCCGCGCTGGCCCCGCTGGTGATCGGCCCGGAGGCGGACTCCGAGCTGCTCGCCACGGCCGCCGAGGAGACCGGCTGCCCGTCCGCCGCGCCGCTCGGCGCCTACCAGACGGTCGGCCAGCTCATCGCCTCGCTGTACCTGGCCGCGCTGCCGGCGCCGTCCGCGGAGGCCCTGGCCGCCGCGCAGGCCCAGGCCGAGGCCGAGGCGGCGGAGGCCGCCTCCGAGGGCTCCCGCGCGGCCCACGCCGCCGGTGGGACGGCCTCCGGGGCGACCGGGGAGGCCGCCGGCGAGTAACCGCCGACAACGCGTACGGAAGGGCCCGGAGCGATCGCGCTCCGGGTCCTTTCGGCTTGCGGCGTAAGGGAATTAAGAGCCGAATGCGCGAGATGTCCGTTCTGTGATTGTTTGCGATCGGGTGACCGCCCGTCATGCGATTCCTGAGAACCTGCCAGTTGTGCACATCCGCAGGTTTATTGCGAGAAAACGATCATTTTCGATCTTGGAGAAGGAAAGTTTTGGTGGCTTTCCATAATCCGTGATGCGCATCACAGGTATTTGCAGTTCGTACTTAAGTCTGCTTAACGTGCTCCCCGTTCGTGACCACACGGACCCAGCACATCCGCAACGCCGAGTCCTGCCGTCGGGTGCGCTGGAAGCGCGAAAACGCACCACGGCAGGAGCGGGGGACCCACAGGTAAGTCGCCCCGGACCGATCCACGGAACGGTCCTGGGCTAGGGGTGAAGCCGCGCCACAGCGCGGCCGGGCAACTCCGGCCCGAATCCGACAGCTCACCTCGCAGGCGTGGGAGAGGACCGCGTCTTCATGCTGCCCACCAACGGCACTCGCCTGTCCAGCCGCACCCGCCGCGTGATCGCCGCCCTCGGCGTCGCCGGCGTCGGCCTCACCATCCCCTGCCTCACCTCCGGCACCGCCTCCGCCGCCTCCGTCGCCACCTGGGACAAGGTCGCCCAGTGCGAGAGCAGCGGCGACTGGAGCATCAACACCGGCAACGGCTTCTACGGCGGCCTGCAGTTCACCTCCAGCACCTGGGCCGCCTTCGGCGGCACCTCGTACGCCCCGCAGGCCAACCAGGCCACCAAGGACCAGCAGATCGCCGTCGCCGAGAAGGTCCTCGCCTCGCAGGGCCCCGGCGCCTGGCCCGTGTGCTCCGTCCAGGCCGGCCTGACCGCGGGCGGCGCCCCGGCCGCCGTCGACACCTCCGCCGCCGCGAGCACCGCGAAGGCCGCCCCGGCCGCCCCGGCCGCCCCGGCCGCCCCGGCCGTCAAGCCGGCCCCGAAGCCCGCCGCCAAGCCCGCCGCCCCGGCGCAGGACCAGGCGCAGGCCCCGGCCGCCGCCGACTCCGCCAAGGGCACCTGGGCGCAGAAGCGCCAGGACTGGACCCAGGGAGGCACCACCCAGGCCGGTGCCTCGGACTACACCGTCGTGGCCGGCGACTGGCTGTCCACGATCGCCGACAAGCACAACGTCAAGGGCGGCTGGCAGCGCCTGTACGATCTGAACCGCGGCACCCTGACCGACGGTCCGGACACCATCTACCCGGGCCAGCACCTGTCCTTCGGCGACTCCGCCCAGGCTCCGGCCGGCCAGTCCGGTGACTTCAACTGGTTCGACCGCTCGCAGAAGCCGGGCCAGTCCTCCGCCGGGAACGCCGTGAACGCCCAGCCGGCCGCCGAGGCCCAGACCCCGGCCGCCAAGCCGTCCTCGAAGCCCGCCGCCAAGCCCTCCGCCCAGGCGCAGACCCCGGCCCCGGCCGTCACCGGCTCGATGGCCGCCGCGGTCAGCTTCGCCAAGGCGCAGGTCGGCCAGGCGTACGTCTACGGTGGCACCGGCAACGGCGGCTGGGACTGCTCGGGCCTGACCCAGGCCGCGCTGCGCGCCGCGGGCATCTCCATCCCGCGCGTCGCCAACGACCAGGCCGCCGCGAGCACCCACGTCTCGCTGGACAGCCTGCAGCCGGGCGACCTGCTGTTCTGGTCCAACAACGGCCAGGACTCCGGCGTCTACCACGTCGCCATCTACATCGGCGGCGGCCAGTACGTCGAGGCCGCCAACCCGAGCTCGGGCGTCCGCCTGCAGACCATCGCCAACTGGGCGCCGGACTTCGCCGGCCGCGTCTGAGGATCCTTCCGGAACCGTCCCGCCGGGGACGGGTGACGGATCGCGGATGACAGCGAACAGATGACAGATAACAGATTTCATCATCTGTTATCTGTCACCCGCCCACCGCCCCGGGGAGAGACTGGTCGCTCTCCCCGGGGCTTCGGCGTACCCGCCTCCGAAGTCCGTGCCGCCTCCCCCCGGCGCGCACCCGCGGCTCCGCGCATCGGAGCATTCGCGTGGTCAAACCCCGGCCCAGCGGGCATGCTGCTGCTCTGCACCCGAGGAGGAGTCACCCATGGCCCAGGTCACCGTCACGCTCGACGCGAACCTCGCGATCGACGCGATGATGCTCTCCGGCACCAAGAGTCCCCAGGACGCCGTCGAACTGATCCTGCGCGACTACCTGGCCCGCGGTCGCCGCACCGAGACCCGCACCGGCGACGCCGCCGACGGCCACCGCGTCACCGCCGACCGCCCGACCGTCCAGGAGGGCTGACCCCGACCCGTCACGGCACTCGCGGCACAGCCCAGCACGGCGCAGCACAAGCCCAGCACAGCACAGCACAGCCCGGCACAGCACAGCACAAGCCCAGCACAGCCCGGCACGGCACGCCGAAGGGCCCCGGAGAGCAACCGCCCTCCGGGGCCCTTCACACAGCCGTCACCGGCCTCAGCGCGCGCAGGCCCCCGTGGAGCCGCGCATGACCAACTCCGGCTGGAACATGAACTCCCCGCGCTGGGCGGCGTTCCCGCCCACCTCCTCCAGCAGCGCGTCCACCGCCGCCGTCGCCATCGCCTCGACCGGCTGGCGGATCGTCGTCAGCGGCGGCTCGGTGAAGGCGATCAGCGGCGAGTCGTCGAAGCCGACCACCGACACGTCCTGCGGCACCGACAGCCCCCGCTGCCGCACCGCCCGGATCGCCCCGAGCGCCATCATGTCGCTGCCGCACACGATCGCCGTGCACCCCTTGTCCAGCAGCGCGCCCGCCGCCGCGTGCCCGCCCTCGACGCTGAACAGCGTGTGGTGGACCAGCTCTTCGGCCTCCTCCTGCGTCCGCCCGAGGACGGTGCGCATCGCGGCCGTGAAGCCCTCGATCTTGCGCAGCACCGGCACGTACCGCCTCTGGCCGACCGCCAGCCCGATCCGCTCGTGCCCCAGCTCGGCGAGGTGCTGGACGGCCATCCACATGGCGGCCCGGTCGTCCGGCGAGATGAACGGCGCGTCGATCCGCTCGCTGAAACCGTTGATCAGGACGAACGGCACCCCGCGCCCGGCCAGCCGGGCGTAGCGGTCGTGGTCGGCGGTGGAGTCGGCGTGCAGACCGGAGACGAAGACGATGCCCGCCACCCCCCGGTCCACCAGCATCTCGACCAGTTCGTCCTCGGTGGACCCGCCGGGCGTCTGGGTGCACAGCACCGGCGTGAAGCCGTGCCGGCTGAGCACCTGCTCGATGACCTGCGCGAGCGCGGGGAAGATCGGGTTGCTGAGCTCCGGCGTGATCAGCCCGATCAGCCCGGCGCTGCGCTGGCGCAGGCGGGTCGGCCGCTCGTACCCGAGCACGTCGAGCGCCGCCAGCACGGTCTGCCGGGTGGCGGCGGAGACGTTCGCCTTGCCGTTGAGTACGCGGGAGACGGTGGCTTCGCTGACCCCCGCCTGCGCCGCGATGTCTGAAAGTCGCGCCGTAGTCACGGTCCCAGAGCCTATTGCAACCACGTCAGACCGCCCACCAGCCGGTGCTGTCCGGTGCGAGCACCGTCTCGCCGCCGTCCACGACCAGTTCCGCCGAGGCGAGCAGCAGCGTGCCCGGGGCGGGTATGCGCACCGGCTCGCCGCTCGCGTTGACCGTGCAGACGAAGGAGCCGCGGCGGAAGGCGAGCGTGCCCTGCGGGGCGTCCAGCCACTCGACCCCGGTGCCCGCGCCCAGGTCGGGCTGCGCCCGGCGGACGGCAAGCGCGCTGCGGTAGAGCTCCAGGGTGGAGGTCGGGTCGCCGGTCTGCGCCTCGACGCTGAGTTCGGCCCACTGGGCCGGCTGCGGCAGCCAGGACGGCCCGCCGGCGACCGGTCCGAAGCCGTACGGCGCCTCGGTGCCGGACCACGGGATCGGCACGCGGCAGCCGTCGCGGTAGCCGTCCTGTCCGGCCTGGCGGAAGAAGGACGGGTCCTGGCGGACCTCGTCGGGCAGGTCGGTGACGTCCGGCAGGCCGAGCTCCTCGCCCTGGTAGACGTAGGCGGAGCCGGGCAGCGCGAGCATCAGCAGGGTGGCGGCGCGGGCCCGGCGCAGGCCGAGCGCGCGGTCGCCGGGGGTGCGGATCTGGGTGCCGAGGCCGGGCTCGTTGGCGAAGCGGGTGGCGTGCCGGGTGACGTCGTGGTTGGACAGCACCCACGTGGTGGGGGCGTCGACCGGGCGCATCGAGTCGAGCGAGACGTCGATCACCTCGCGCAGCGCGGCGGCGTCCCAGTCGGTGCCCAGGTACTGGAAGTTGAAGGCCTGGTGGAGCTCGTCGGGGCGGACGTAGTTGGCGGTGCGCTGGACGGTCGGGGTCCAGGCCTCGGCGACGCCGATCCGCTGGCCGGGGTACTCGTCGAGGATCCCCCGCCAGCTGCGGTAGATCTCGTGCACGCCGTCCTGGTCGAAGAACGGCATGACGTCGTTGCCGAGCAGCTTGAGCTGGTCGGAGCCGCCGAGGTCGGGCAGGCCGGGGGCCTTGACCAGGCCGTGGGCGACGTCGATGCGGAAGCCGTCCACGCCCATGTCGAGCCAGAACCGCAGGATCGAGCGGAACTCGTCGGCGACGGCCGGGTTCTCCCAGTTGAAGTCGGGCTGCTCCGGGGCGAACAGGTGCAGGTACCAGTCGCCGGGGGTGCCGTCGGGGTTCTCGGTGCGGGTCCAGGCCGGGCCGCCGAAGATGGACTCCCAGTCGTTGGGCGGCAGTTCGCCCGTCTCGCCCTTGCCGGGACGGAAGTGGTAGCGCTCGCGCAGCGGGGACGCGGGGCCGTCCCGCAGGGCGCGCTGGAACCACTCGTGCTGGTCCGAGGAGTGGTTGGGGACGAGGTCGACGATGATCCGCAGGCCCAGGTCGTGGGCGTCGCGGATCAGCGCGTCGGCGTCCAGCAGGGTGCCGAACATCGGGTCCACCGCGCGGTAGTCGGCCACGTCGTAGCCGGCGTCGGCCTGCGGGGAGGCGTAGAACGGCGAGAGCCAGACGGCGTCCACGCCGAGGTCGCGCAGGTAGGGCAGGCGGCTGCGGATGCCCGGCAGGTCGCCCATGCCGTCGCCGTTGGAGTCGGCGAAGCTGCGCGGGTACACCTGGTAGATGACCGCGTCCCGCCACCAGCCTCTGGACGCGCTGCCAGTCACCGGAGCCAGGGCGGCCGCCTCGTGAGCGGTGTCGGCGGCGGGCCGGGAGGTGTCGGCCAGGTTCTGGGTCATGGACGGAATCCCTCGGGGAATAGAGGAGCGAGGAGCGCTGAGACGGGTGCTGGCGGGTGCTGTCGACTGCCGGCGTGTGCCGGCGTGTGCCGGCGTTACGACTTGGAGGCGCCGGCGGTCAGGCCGGTGACCAGGTGTCGCTGCACCAGGTAGAAGAAGACGGAGGACGGGATCGCGATCAGCACCGCGGTCGCGGCCATGAAGTTCCACTGGGCGTCGTGCTCGCTGACGAAGGTCTGCAGGCCGACGGCCAGCGTGTACTTGTCGGAGCTGAGCATGAAGGTGGAGGCGAACGCGACCTCGGCCCAGGCGGTCAGGAAGGAGTAGAACGCGGCCACCGCCAGGCCCGGGCGGGCGAGCGGCAGGACCAGCCGCCAGAAGGTGCCGATCGGGCTGAGCCCGTCGACCCGGCCGGCCTCGTCGATCTCCACCGGGATGGTGTCGAAGTAGCCCTTCAGCAGCCAGGCGCAGTACGGCACGGTGGTGGTCGAGTAGACCAGGATCAGGCCGGTGTAGCCGTCGAGCAGGCCGAGCTCGGACAGGATCGTGTACATCGGCACGATCAGCACCGCGATCGGGAACATCTGGGTGACCAGCAGCGACCACATGAGCGGCTTGTGGCCGGGGAACTTCATCCGGGAGACGGCGTAGCCGGTGGTGGCGGCGACCATGACGCCGAACACCGTGGTGATGCCGGAGACCAGGAAGGAGTTGCCGAACCAGGTGAAGAAGTCGGTGCCGAACAGCACGTGGTCGTAGTTCGACAGGGTCAGCTTGCCGAGGATCTTCCCGGGGTGGAGGTAGTCCGTCTTGTCCGGGCCGAGCGAGATGTAGAGGATCCACAGCACCGGGAACAGGGCGATCAGGCTGGCGAGGATCAGGGCGCCGTGGGACAGCGCGGTGACCAGCGGGCTGCTCTCGCCGCGGCGGCGGACCTTGGCGGGCCGGGCGGCCGGTGCGGGGCGCGCGGGCGGCGCGGCGGCTTCGGTGGTGGTGCTCATCGGGGGTACCTGCCTTCGTGGGTCAACTGGGTCCGGGGCCGCAGCCGTTGGCCTGTTGCTGTTGGCCTGTTGGCCGTTGGCCTGCTGGCTGTCGGCCTGCTAGCCGTTGGCCTGCTCGTTGCGGGCGAGCCAGCGCCGGTAGAAGGCGGTGAAGACGATGAGGATGGACAGCAGGATCACGCCGTACGCGGCGGACTGCGCGTAGTCCCGGGGCTGCTGGCCGAAGCCGAGGCGGTAGGCCCAGGTGACGAGCAGCTGGGCGTCGGAGCCGCCGCTGGTGCCGAACAGCAGGAAGATGACGGCGAACTGGTTGAAGGTCCAGATCACGCCGAGCAGGACGACGGTCGAGGAGACGGTGCGCAGTCCGGGCAGGGTGACGTGGCGGAAGCGCTGCCACGGGGTGGCGCCGTCCATCTCGGCGGCCTCGTACAGCTCGGCCGGGATGGACTGCAGGCCGCCGAGCAGCGAGATCATCATGAACGGCACGCCGACCCAGGTGTTGACCAGGACGGCGGCGGCCTTCTGCGCCAGCGGGTCGTCCAGCCAGCCGGGCTGGGGCAGGTGGAGGGCGGAGAGCAGGCCGTTGACGGCGCCGCCGTCGGCGAGCATCAGGCGCCAGGAGAAGACGGTGACGAAGGTCGGCACGGCCCACGGGAGGATGAGCAGCATCCGGTAGACGGCGCGTCCGCGCAGCTTCTTGTTCAGCAGCAGGGCGAGGCCCAGGCCGATGGTGTAGTGGAGGACGACGCACAGCACCGTCCAGGTGATGGTCCACACGAAGTGGGACCAGAAGCGGTCGTACGAGCCGGGGCCCCACAGGATGTCGGCGTAGTTGTGGAGGCCGACGAACTTGTAGCTGGCCGGGATGTGGTTGACGCCGATGGTGCGGGCCGAGTTGAGGCTGTTGGCGTCGGTGAGGGTGAGCCAGACGCCCTCGACGAGCGGGTAGAGCACGAGCACGCCGAGCACGAGCACGACCGGGGCGGTCATCGCGTAGGCGTACCAGTGCTTGGCGTAGGAGCGCTTGAGGCGCTCCAGCGGGCCCGGACGCTGCTCGCGCGGCCGGCTGCCCTTGCCGGTGGCGCCCTGCACGGCGACTGACATCGATTACACCTTCTCGGGGGAGGTCTCGGGGAGAGCGGGTCCGGCCGCCTCGGGAGGAGCGGGTCCGGCCGCCGGGCCCGCCGGGGTGAGGGACGTGGGGGTGTCCCTCACCCGCGGCGGGCCGGGCGGCTGACGGCTACTTGGCGAAGCCCGGGAGGAGCTTGGCGTAGTCGGTGGCGACGGTGTTCAGCGCGTCCTGGGTGCTGGTGCCCTGGACGGCCTTGCCGAGGTTGGTGCCGAGCGAGGCGAACAGCGAGCTGTACTCGGGCAGTTCGGGGCGCGGCTTGGCGCTGGCGAGGACGGCCTGGAAGCCGGCGATGCCCGGGTCGGCCTTGACGTCGGCGGTGAAGGCGTCGGAGCGGGTCGGCAGGGTGGAGTTCTTCTGCGCGATGAACGCCTGGCTCTCGGCCGAGGTCATGAAGGCCGCGAACTTCTCGGCGGCGGCCTTGTGGGCGGCGTCGGAGCCGGCGTAGACGGAGATGTTGTGGCCGCCGGTCGGGGCGCCGGCCTTGCCGCTGGAGCCGGCCGGGACGGCGGCGATGCCGAGGTTCTTCTTGTCGGCGAAGGCGGAGCCCTTGTAGATGTTGGTGATCTCCCAGGGGCCCTGGATGATCGCCGCGACCTTGCCGCTGTTGAAGGCGTCCATCATGTGGGCGTAGGCGTCGGTGGTGACGTCGGCCTTGGCGGTGCCGGGCGAGGTGAACATCGACTTGTAGGTCTCGATGCCCTTGACGGCCTCGGGCGAGGTGATGGTGATCTTCTTGCCGGCGGCGTCGACGGTGTCGGTGCCCTCGCCGAACAGGAACGGCATCGCGTAGTAGCCGTCGGCGGCCTTCAGCCAGAAGCCGTCGACGCCGTCCTTGTCCTTGATCGTGGCGGCGTCGGCCTTGAGCTCGTCCCAGGTCTTCGGGGCGTCGGTGATCCCGGCCTTGGCGAAGAGGTCCTTGTTGTAGAGCAGGCCCAGGGTGTCGGTGACCAGCGGGACGCCGTACAGCTTGCCGTCGTACTTGGCCTGCTGGACGAGGCTGGGCTGGAAGGCGGAGGTGTCGGCGGCGGCCGGGGTGCCGTCGAGCGGCTCCAGGTAGCCGGCCTTGGCGAAGGCGGCGGTCCAGCCGACCTCGGAGCGGAACACGTCGGGCGCGCCCTTGGCCCCCATGGCGGTCTGCAGCTTGTTCTGCGCCTGGTCGAACGGCACGTTGACGAAGTCGACCTTGACGGTCGGGTTGGCCGCCTCGAACTTCTTGACCAGTTCCTGGTAGTTCGGCGCCTCGTTGGTGGCGTTCGAGGTGTCCCAGTACGTGAGGGTGACCGGCCCGTCGGCCTTGCCGTCCGAGCTGGAGCCGCTGCTGCCACAGGCAGCCATCGAGACCGCGAGGGCCACAACGAGGGCAGAGGCCGCGATGCCACGCCGCATGAGAACTCCTTGGGAGGGTGGGGGTGCCCGAGATGTTCGGAGACAGGCGCATAATGGCTGCCTCGTGCCGACTGCACCTTCGCTGCCGTCGGGCTGGAAGGAAGTTAACAGCGGGCGAAACGTCACGGAAACCCCTTGCAGAAACTTTCTGCAAGAAACGCCGATCGTTACAGCCGCGTGTCCTGGATGTTGCCGCACGGTAGTGGACAGCGCCCGACTATGTCCGACTTTGACCGTTCCGCTCCATCGGCCTGTGGCCTGGAACACCACCCTGCGTGGCGGAAAGCCGCTTGCAGGACACTGGGTGGCATGCGCATCAGACCAGCCGTGAAGGACGAACTGCCCCTGCTGTGCGAGCTGGAACGGGCCGCCGGAGCCCCGTTCGCCGCCATCGGCATGCCGGAGATCGCCGAGGACGAGCCCCCGGCCCCCGGGGAACTCGCCCGCTACCTGACGGACGGCACCGCCCTCGTCGCGGTCGACGACGGCGACCGCCCCATCGCCTACCTGCTCGCCGAACCGGTCGACGGCGCGTGCCACGTCGAGCAGGTCTCGGTGCACCCCGGCCACGCCCGCCGGGGCATCGGCCGCGCGCTGATCGAGCACCTCGCCGCCACCACCGACGCCCCCGCGCTCACCCTCACCACGTTCGCCGACGTCCCGTGGAACGCCCCCTACTACGCCCGCTGCGGCTTCCGCCCGCTCGCCGACGGCGAACTCACGCCGGGCCTGCGGGAGATCCGCCGCCAGGAGGCCGAGCACGGCCTCGACCGCTGGCCCCGGCTCTGCATGCGCCGGGACCTGCCGGCGCGCCAGGGGGTCATCGACTAGTTCGTCCCGAAGCGCAGGACGGTCGTCGAGCGGAACTCCTCCCCGGGGCGCAGGACCGTGCCGGGGAAGTCCGGGTGGTGCGGCGAGTCCGGGAAGTGCTGCGTCTCCAGCGCGACCCCGGCGAACGGCCCGTACGCCACCCCGCTGGCGCCCGTCACCGCGCCCTGGAACTTGTTGGCCGTGTAGACCTGGACGCCCGGCTCGGTGGTCAGCACCTCCAGGGTGCGCCCGCTGACCGGGTCCTCCAGCAGCGCCGCCCGGGCCGGGGTGCCGTCGGCCGGGCGCGGGCGCAGCACCCAGTTGTGGTCGTACCCGCCGGGCCCGGTCAGCTGCGGGTGCTCGTCGTGCACGGACTTGCCGATCGGCCGGGCCGTCGTGAAGTCGAACGGGGTGCCGGCCACGGGTTCGATCCGCCCGGTGGGGACCTGCCGTTCGTCGGCCGGGGTGTAGGCGTCGGCGTCGAGGGTGAGCAGGTGGCCGAGGACGTCGCCGCTGCCTTCACCCGCGAGGTTGACGTAGGCGTGGTTGGTGAGGTTGACGACGGTCGGTTTCGTGGTGACGGCGCGGTAGGCGATGGTGAGCTCGCCGCCGGCGTCGAGGGTGTAGGCGACGGTGACGTCGAGGGCGCCGGGGAAGCCCTGGTCGCCGTCCGGGCTGTGCAGCCGCAGTTCGACGCCGCCCGGGATCCCGGTGGCGTCCCACATCCGGTTGGCGAAGCCGTCGGGGCCGCCGTGCAGGGTCATGCCGCCGCCGGTGGGGGCGAGCGGGTGGTCCTCGCCGTCGATGGTGATCCGCGAGCCGTCGATCCGGTTGGCGTAGCGGCCGACGACGGTGCCGTAGTGCCGGGCCGGGCCGAGGATCTGGGCCAGCTCGTCGGTGGCGAGCAGAAGTTGGGCGGGGCGGCCGGCGCGGTCGGGCGCGGTGAGGGTGTGCAGGGTGGCGCCGAGGGTGAGCACGCTCGCCTCGTACGGGCCGGCGGTGAGCGTCCAGCGCTGGATCGCGGCGCCCGCGCCCGAGGCGTCGAGGGGTTCGTGGCGCACGCCGGTGGCCTGAGTCGCCATGCCCTGCTGCTCCTCACTGGCGGCCGGGGCGGGTGCCGCGGTCGCGCCGAACGGGGGTCGATCCGGGGGGTCGATCCGGGGGGCCGGCCGGGAACCGACCGGGGATGGGACGGGGTGGAACGGGGGTGGGCCGGGAATACCGTCAGGAAGCCGGCCGTGGCCGCCCCGGTCTGCGTCAGCCTAACGACGGGAACGGCCGCGGGGGCGCTCCCGAACCCCCGCGCGCCGCCCGAGCGCTTCCGTCCGCCGGGCGCGGACGCCCGGCCGCGACGGCGGCCCGAGCCGAAGGACACGCTCTACGCGTCGCCCGCCTCTTCCTGCTCCGCGTCCCCGGCCGGCCGGGTCGGCTGGGCCGGCGTGGTCGGCCACGTCGGCCGGGTGGCACGCGGCTGGCCCGGCAGCCCGAGCGCGGTGGCCAGGCCGTCCGGCCCGCTGCCCGCCTTGCGGTAGACCGCGGCCAGCCGCCGGTTGACCAGGCTCAGCTGCAGCCCGAGCTCGTCGGCGATCCGCTGCGGCGGCACGCCCCGCAGCGCCAGCTGGGCGACGTCCCACTCCGGCTGGCTGAGCGCCTCGCGGGAGGCGCGGAAGTCGCCCAGGCGGTTGGGCCGCAGGCCGTAGTTGGCGAGCTCCCGGCGCGCCTGCTCGACCAGGCCCTCGGCCGAGCAGTGCTGGGCCAGCTCGATGCCCTGGTACAGGTACTCCTGGGCGTCCTCCAGCCGCCCGACCCGGCGCAGCGCCGCCCCGAGCTCGACCAGCGCGACGGCGTGCTCGTAGCCGGCCGGGGACTGGCCGAGGTAGGCCACGGCCTGCTCCAGGAGCTCGACCGCCTGCTGGCCGTCCTCGATCTGGGCGTGCAGCCGCAGCGCGGTGCCGATCGCCGAGGCGGTGCCGAAGGTCCGGGCGTCCCGGACGGCCTTGTGGGCGTACTCGCGGGCGCGGTCGGGCTCGTCCTGGGCGATGGCGATGGCGAGGTGGCCGGCCCACGGCGCCCAGACGGTGTTGTGCCAGCCGCGGGCCTCCAGCTGGGCGCCGGCCTCGGTGAGCGCGGCGGCGGCGCCGGCGTAGCGCCGCTTGGCGACGAGCAGCTTGCCGTACAGGGAGGGCGCGTCGGGCAGGACCATCGCGGTGTCGTGGTACGGCGGCTGGAAGCCGAAGCCGGTGGCGAGGTCCCAGGCCTCCTCGACGCGTCCGCGGGCGAGCAGGGTGTCGACGAGCACGCCGACGGCGTCCCACGCGAGCGGCAGCTTGGGGGCGATCCGCTCGGAGAGGCGCAGGGCGCGGCGCAGGAAGTCCTCGGCCTCGGCGAGCAGGCCGCGGCGGAAGCGGGCGAGGCCCATCAGGAAGTAGGCGAAGCCCCGGTGGGCACCGCTCCACCCGGCGACCTCGAACTGGACGATGGCGTCGGCGAACAGCCGCTCGGCCTGGGCGATGCGGTCGTTGTACGTGTAGGTGAGGCCGAGCATCGCGGGCAGCTCGAAGCCCCAGGTGCTGTCGGTCCAGCCGAGTCCCTTGGGCAGCCGGCCGGCCTCCAGGACGTCGTCGGCGTGGGCGAGCGCGTCGACGGAGGGCTTGCCGCGCAGGGTGAGGTCCCAGGCGCGCATCGCGAGGACCGCGCGGTCGGCGGGCTCGCGGCCGGTGAGGCCCTCGCACATCTCGCCGAGCCGCCGGGAGCGGCCGGGGCCGTCCTCCTCGGACTTGCGGAAGGCGTGCCACATGAACGAGGCGGCCTGGAGCCGCAGCCGGCCCGCGGCGTCGTCGGTGGCGGCGACCTCCTCCTGGCACACCAGCGCGGCCTCGCGCAGTTCGCCGCTGTGCGCGAGCACTTCGGAGAGCCGGAACGTGGCGTCCACCCGCAGTTCGGGGCGCAGCGGCCCCTCCTCCGGGTCGAGGGCGAGCTTGAGCTGGTTGACGGTGGCGACGGGGTCGGTGAGCAGCGCGGAGCAGCCGAGTTCGTAGAGCACCTCGGCGCGGATGCCGTCGGCGGGCGGCTCGTTGAGGGCGCGGTGCAGGCAGCGTTGGGCGGCTTCGGGGGCGCCGATGAGCAGGTGTTCGGCGGCGGCCTTGCGCAGCTTGCGCACGGTGCGGTCGTCGCCCTCGCCCGCGAAGGTCTCGACGAGGTGGCGGGAGGCGGAGAGCAGGCCGAGCCCGGCGTTCTCGATCTCGGCCGCGGCGACGCCGTGCATGCCGGTGCGGGTGGCCTCCGGCATGGTGTTGTAGATCGAGCTGCCGATCAGCGGGTGGACGAACTCCAGGTTCCCGTTGGGGGTCTGGGTGAGGACGCGCTGCTTGCGGAGCTGCTTGATGGACTCGCGGGCGCCCTCGGCGCTCTGGGTGGAGATGCGGGTCGCGAGGTCGATCCGGATGTCGGTGCCGAGCATGGCGCAGGCCCAGGCGAAGCGCAGGGTGCTGGCGCCGAGCCGGTCGAGCCAGGTCTTGAGGGTCATCCCGTTGGCGTCGACGGCGAGTTCGCGCAGTTGGACGGAGTTCTCCTCGACCGGTTCGAGCTCCTGGTCGCGGACCTGGTCGAGCAGGGCGATGGCCTCGTAGGGGTTGCCGTTGACGACGTTCCAGAACTCGTAGCAGAAGGCGTCCTCGGCCTTCTCGCCGAGTTCCGCCCGGATGATGTCCGTGACCGAAGTGAGGGAGAGGCGGTTGAGCTCGTGCCGACGGGTGGCGAGCTTGAGGACGGTGGAGTGGTGGGGGTGGGCTTCGGGTTGCCAGTCGTGTTCGTCCTCGCGGAACGCGAAGACGAGCAGGACGGGCAGTTCGCGTGCGCGGACGGCGAACTGGGTGAGCCAGGACAGGGATTCCAGGTCGGCCCAGTGCAGGTCGTCGACGATCATCACCAGGGGCGCGCTGCGGGGCGCGAGCTGGGTGAGGACGTAGTCCAGTCCGTCGCGCACGCCCTGCGGGTCGAGCCGGCGGGCGCCGGCCTTGGGCTGCTTGAGGCCCATGGCCGGTCCGACGACCTCCTCCCAGGTGCCCATGACCTGCCGGAACTCGGCCGGCGGGAGACCGGTGAGCGCGGGCTGCAGGAGCTGGCGCAGCACGTGGTAGGGCTCCTTGACCTGCTGTTCGCCGCCGCGCGCGAACAGCACGGTGGCGCCGTCGCGGAGCTTGGCGGTGCGCCGCACCTCGTGGAGCAGGCTGGTCTTGCCGATGCCGGGGCGGCCGGAGATGGTGAGGAGTTCGCCGATCTCGGTGCCGCCGGCGGCGAATTCGCGGCACAGCTTTTCGACGGCGGTCTCGGCGGAGCGCAGTTCCGCGTCACGGTCGCGCAGCCTGACCCGGGGAGCGGCGCCGTCCCCGTCCCGGCCGGGGCCGGTTCCCGCCCGAAGTCCGTTGCCCTGCTCGGTCACGTCATGCCTCCGCCGCTCCTGCTGACTCCCTGGTCGTGTGCCGAGGTTAGCGCCGCGGGGGGCGTGCCGTGCGGCATTCGCGCAGGCTGAGACGGACGGTGAGGGTTCGGACGGCTTGCCAAGGGCAATTGCCCTATATCCCTAACGTCCGATCATTACATCAGATACCCTACGGCCCGCGAGGCGAAGATGATCTTGTCCTGCCACCCTCACGCACGGAGCCTCGCTGCGTCAACTCCCCCCACACGCCGTGTCCGAACCGTTAGCGCCCCCACCCTCCGCTGCACCGGGAGTCCGATGTCTGACGACACCTCACTTCAGATCCCGTTCCCGCACCGCCGCAGTTCCCACATCCCGCACGCCGCCGCGCTGCACCGCGACTGGCTCCACCGGCACCCGCTGCTGGCCGACGCCGACCGCCCCGGGTACGCCCACTGGGAGATCGTCGAGCTCGCCGCCCTGGGCTACCCGGACGCCGGACCGGACGAACTCGCCCTCGCGGCCGACCTGATGGGGTTCTACTTCCTCTTCGACGACCAGTTCGACGGCCCGCTCGGCCGCCGGCCCACCGAGGTCGCCCCGATCTGCGAGCGGCTCATCGCGGTCCTGCACGGCGCGCACGCCGACCAGCGCTCCCCCGTCGAGACCGCGTTCGCGGACCTCTGGGACCGCAGCGCGCGCGGCATGCCCGCCCGCTGGCAGGCCCGCGCCGCCTACAACTGGGAGTGGTACCTGGCCAGTCACCCGGCCGAGGCCGCCGGCCGGATCTCCACCCGCCCGCCGGACCGGGCCGGCTACCTCGTGCTCCGGCGGGGCACCGCGGCCATGGAGACCATCTTCGACATGGTCGAACGGCTCGGCCAGTTCGAGGTGCCGCCCGCCGTCCTGCACCACCCGGTGCTCCGTCAGCTGCGCCAACTGGCCGCCGACATACCCTCGTTGAGCAACGACGTGCGGTCCTTCCCGCTGGAGGCCCCGCGCGGCGACGTCAACAACCTCGTGCTGATCGTCCAGCGCGAACGCCGCTGCTCGGCCGAGGAGGCCTGCGCGGTGGTCCTCGACGAGGCGCAGATCATGGTGGAGCGCTGCGGCGAGCTGCACGCCCAGCTCCCCGAGGTCTACCGGGAGCTGGGCCTGTCCCGGGTCGAGGCGAGCATCGCCCAGCGCTACGCCGACGGGCTGCTCACCTGGCTGGCCGGCTACCAGTACTGGGAGTCCCGCACGGGCCGCTACCACTCCGTCTGACGCCACTCCGTCAGACTGCGTCAGACACCGCGCTGTCCGACCGCTCCGCCTGGCGCCGGACACCCACCGGCACCGCACCAGGGCCGCCCGCCTCTCCCCCAGCGCCGCACCCGCCGACGGCGGGGCGCCGCAGGGCGGCCCCGGTCCGACGCGGCCCCGCCCCCGGGACGCCGCGCCCCGGGGCTCCGGACACCCCGGAGCCCGTGCACCCGACGCCCGACGCGACGCGCGCCCTGGTACCACGAGGCGCGCGGCCGGGCCCCGGCGATCTCCACAACGGCCGGAACGCGCACCCTCCGTACACGAGTTCCGTACGGACCGTAGCCGCGCCGCGCCGTCGCGACTATCGTGCTCGGCGGCGGGCGCCCCGGCGGGCCCCGCCGCGAGCGCGCGTTCACATCCCTCCCGCCGGACCGCTCCCGAACCGTGCGGTCCGGCCCGCTGCCCGGCCGCAGGACAGGACACGGGCAGCGCCCGACGTCGCGAGGAGACACCAGAGCATGACGGTCTACCAGCCGCCCGGCACCCCCGACAGCATCGTCGCCTACCGTCCGCGCTACGAGCACTGGATCGGCGGCGACTGGGTGCCGCCGGTGCGGGGCGAGTACTTCGGGAACCCGACCCCGGTCACCGGGGAGGTCTTCACCGAGGTCGCCCGCGGCACCGCCGAGGACATCGAGGCCGCCCTGGACGCCGCCCACGCCGCCGCGCCCGCCTGGGGGCGCACGTCCGCCGCCGAGCGCGCCCAGGTGCTCCTGCGCCTGGCCGACCGGATGGAGGCGAACCTGGAGCGGCTGGCCGTCGCGGAGAGCTGGGAGAACGGCAAGCCGGTGCGCGAGACCCTCGCCGCCGACCTCCCGCTCGCCGTCGACCACCTGCGCTACTTCGCCGGCGCGCTGCGCGCCCAGGAGGGCGGCATCTCCCAGCTGGACGAGGACACCGTCGCGTACCACTTCCACGAGCCGCTGGGCGTGGTCGGCCAGATCATCCCGTGGAACTTCCCGATCCTGATGGCGATATGGAAGCTCGCCCCGGCGATCGCGGCCGGCAACGCCGTCGTCCTCAAGCCCGCCGAGCAGACCCCGGCCTCCGTCCTGCTGCTCGCCGAGCTCACCGCGGACCTGCTGCCGCCCGGCGTCGTCAACATCGTGACGGGCTTCGGCGAGGAGGCCGGCGCCCCGCTCGCGGCCAGCCCCCGCATCCGCAAGATCGCCTTCACCGGCGAGACCAGCACCGGCCGGCTCATCTCCCGCGCCGCCAGCGACAACCTGATCCCGGTCTCGCTGGAGCTCGGCGGCAAGAGCCCCAACGTGTTCTTCGAGGACGTCGCCGACGCCACCGACGCCTTCTACGGCAAGGCCGTCGAGGGCTTCGCGATGTTCGCCCTCAACCAGGGCGAGGTGTGCACCTGCCCGAGCCGGGCGCTGATCCAGTCCTCGGTCTACGAGCGCCTGCTCGCCGACGGCCTGGAGCGGGTGCGCGCGATGCGCCAGGGCAACCCGCTCGACACCGAGACCCAGGTCGGCGCGCAGGCCAGCGCCGAGCAGCTCAAGAAGATCCTCTCCTACTTCGACATCGGCCGCGCCGAGGGCGCCAAGGTGCTCGCCGGCGGCGAGCAGGCCGACCTCGGCGACGCCCTGGCCGGCGGGTACTACGTGACGCCGACGGTCTTCGAGGGCGACAACCGGATGCGGGTCTTCCAGGAGGAGATCTTCGGCCCGGTGGTCTCCGTCACCCGCTTCGACGACTTCGCCGAGGGCGTCGCGCTCGCCAACGACACCCAGTACGGCCTCGGCGCGGGCGTCTGGACGCGCGACCTCAACACCGCCCACCGCGCCGGCCGCGCCATCCAGGCCGGCCGCGTCTGGACCAACTGCTACCACGCCTACCCGGCCCACGCGGCCTTCGGCGGCTACAAGAACTCCGGCATCGGCCGGGAGACCCACAAGGCGCTGCTGGAGCACTACCAGCAGACCAAGAACCTGCTGGTCAGCTACTCGCCCGACGAGGTCGGCTTCTTCTAGGCCTCCCGACAGGCCTCCCGACCAGGGATCTCGGTCAGGAACCACGGCCAGGAACCACGGCCAAGGATCACGGCCAGGTCCTTCGGCGGCCGAAGTCGTCGCGGGTCGGGAGACCGCTGCCGGTCTCCCGATCCGCTGCCACTCCCCGTGACATCAGGGCAAATACCACCAAATCGCCCATTTGTTGATCCAAGCACATGAATGCGTGAATTTCGCCGACGCGCCGCCGACATGCCCGGACCCGCCCGGCGAACGTCGTACACAGGGGCTCCCGTCACTTCCAACCCGGGAGCCCCGATGACCATCTCCCCCGCCAAGCTCTCCGACCCCACCGTGCGCGCCTTCGTCGCCGCGATCAACGCGAACGACCGCGCCGCCTTCCTCGCCACCCTCACCCCGGACGCCACCATGTCCGACGACGGCTCCGACCGCGACCTGATGCAGTGGATCGACCGGGAGATCTTCGAGCCGAACGGACACATGGACGTGCGGACCGAGTCGAACGACGGCCACGCCCTCGTCGCCGACTTCACCAACGCGACCTGGGGCGAGATGCGCACGGCCTGGCGGTTCACCGTCCAGGGCGGGAAGATCAGCCGCTTCGAGACCGGCCAGGCCTGAGCGGCACCGGCCGGGCCCGGGCGCCGCCGGCCGGACCCGAGCGCCGGCCGGCCCGCTACCCGTCGAGCCCCAGGCACCCGCGCACGGCGCGGATGAGGTTGCGCGAGCGGATATCCCCGGTCACGCCCGGCTGCATCCCGTTGGTGACGTAACCGAAACCGAGCCCGAGATCCGGGTCGGCGAAGCCCAGCGAGCCGCCCCGGCCCGGGTGCCCGAAGCTCGCCCGGGACGCCATCGGCGCCGTCGGGCCGTGCCGCCAGAAGCCCAGGCCGAACGTGGAGTTGACGATCAGCACCCGGTCCGGGCCGCTCACCGCCGGGCCGACCGCCCGGGCCAGCACCTGCGGCCCGAGCAGCGGAGCGAGCGTGCCGCCCGAGCCGTCGTGCCGGTCCGCCGCCCCGACCAGGGCCGCGTAGAACCGGGCCAGCGAACGGGCCGTCCCGATACCGCCGGCCCCGGGGATCTCGGCGGCCTGCACCGCCGGGTCGTTGAGGTCCACTCCCGGACGCACCGAGGCGAACGAGCGGGCGGTCAGCGAGGACGGGTCCTGGTAGGCGTCCCGGACGGACTGCTTGGGCCGCAGCCGCAGCCCGCTCGGCCCGGTCCTGGCCGCCTCGGGGGCGGGCAGGTCCACCAGCCGGCCGACACGCGGCGCCGCGCCGGCCGGCAGCCCGATCCACAGGTCCAGGCCGAGCGGCCGGGCGATCTCCTCGGCGAAGTACCGGCCCACGGTGCGCCCGCTCGCCCGCCGCACCACCTCGCCGACCAGCCAGCCGAAGGTGTACGGGTGGTAGCCGTGCGCGGTGCCGGGCTCCCAGGCGGGCTCCTGCGCGGCCACCGCCGCGGCCGCCCGCTCCCAGGTCAGCACGTCCTCCAGGCGCAGCGGCACGTCCAGCGCGGGCACCCCGGCCTGGTGCGAGAGCAGCCAGCTCACCGGCACCCCGCCCTTGCCGGCCGCCGCGAACTCGGGCCAGTAGGAGGCCACCGGCGCGTCCAGGTCGAGCTCGCCCCGCTCGGCGAGCAGGAGGGCGGTGGTCGCGGTCAGGCCCTTGGTGACCGAGCGCAGCACCTGCGCGGTGTCCGCCGTCCAGGCGACGGCGGGCGCGGGCCGGCCGCCGACCTCGGGCCGGGCGTCGCCGCCCCACAGGTCGACCACCTTGCGGCCGCGCACGTACAGCGCGAAGGCGGCGCCGAGCTCGCCGTAGTCGCGGAAGTTCCGCGCGAAGGCCTCCCGCACCGGCTCGAAGCCCTCGGCCGTCTCGCCCCAGATCTCCGTCATCGCGCGCCGTCCTCAGCTCGTCCGGCCCGATCGGGCCCGACCGCACCTGTCCGTGCATGCCTCTGCACGTGTCCGAATGTGTTCGCGCCCGCGTTCGAACCGGGCCCGGAAACCCTAACCTGTCCGTCATGACCAACCCTGCCGCAGTGAACCCCGCCGAAGAGCTGCTGGACGTCGTCGACGAGCACGACCGGGTGATCGGAACCGCGGTGCGCGGGGAGGTGTACCGGCGGGGCCTGACCCACCGGTGCGTCTTCATCCTGGTCCGCGACCCGGCCGGGCGGATCTTCGTCCACCGGCGCACCGACACCAAGCTCTTCGCCCCGGGCGCGTACGACATGTTCGTCGGCGGCGTCGTCGGCTCCGGCGAGACGTACGGCGAGGCGGCCGTCCGCGAGGCCGAGGAGGAACTGGGCGTGAGCGGCATCGCCCCGCGCCCGCTGTTCAAGTTCCTCTTCCGGCAGGACCACCTGTCCTGGTGGTGCGACATGTACGAGGCCGAGTGGGACGGCCCGGTCTCCCCGCAGGAGTCCGAGGTCGCCTGGCACGACTGGCTGACCCCCGCCGAACTCGACGCGCGCCTCGCCCGCGACGACTTCGTCCCCGACGGCCGCGAGGCCTACCGCCGCTACCTGGACTTCCGCGCCGCATAGGGCCCGTTGCGCCCGCCGGATAAGGTGGCGCGCATGGCCTCCCGTACGCCGTCGCCGACGGCCGCCCGCACCGGACGGACCGCCGGCCCGGACCGGACCCCGGCGCCCGCCGCGCCCGCCGCGGCGGGCGAGCGCCCGCGCCGCCGGCTGAGCGTCGACGAGCGGCGCGAGCAGCTGATCGCCGTCGCACTGGAGCTCTTCAGCGTGCGCCCGCCGGAGGAGGTGTCGATCGACGACATCGCCGCCGCCGCGGGCGCCTCCCGGCCGCTGGTCTACCACTACTTCCCCGGCAAGCAGGCGCTGTACGAGGAGTCGCTGCGCCGGGCCGGGCGCGAGCTCGCCGGACGCTTCGAGGAACCCCCCGAGGGGCCGCTGTCCGAACGCCTCTTTCGTGTGATGGGGCGCTACCTGGACTTCGTCCAGAGCCACGGACCCGGCTTCGCGGCGCTGCTGCGCGGCGGCTCGGTGGCCGCCAGCGCGGGCACCTCGGCGGTGATCGACGAGGTCCGGCGGGCCGCCCACGACCAGATCCTCGGCCACCTCGCCATCCCCGACCCGAGCCCCGGGCTGCGGCTGACCGTCCGCGCCTGGATCGCCAACGCGGAGATCACCTCGCTCGAATGGCTGGCCGAGCGCTCGGTGCCGCTGGAGGAGCTGCAGCTGCACCTGGTGCAGGAGTTCGTCGCCGCGCTGGTCCTCACCGCCGCCCGGGAACCGGCCCTCGGCGCCGAGCTCGCGTCGTTCCTCGCCGACGAACGGCCGGACGGGCCGACCGGGCGCCTCGTGCACGACCTCGCCGGACTGCTCGCCGTGCCCGGGATCACCGAGGCGCTCGGGGCGCTCGCCGCTCCGCCCGCTCAGCCCGTCGCCGACGGGCCGTCGGCGCAGGCCACGGAGTAGCCGGCCCCGGCTTGGCCGGTGGTCCGCAGGACGGCCGCCGGTTCTGCCCCGACGGTGGGCTCTGATAGGAATGACCACGGCCGGGAACAGCCGCGGACCCCGGCGGCATGCCACCGGGCGCGCGCCCGGACCACCCGGACACCGACCGCGGACGCACCAGAGCGGGGGGCTCAACAGTTGACCCAGGACGGCCAGTTCGACAGCCAGTTCGGCGGCCGGTTCGACGACCGGTCCACCGCGGAGGCCAACCCCTTCGCCGCCGCGGAGCAGGTCAGCGCGACCCTCTCCACCCTCACCGACGCCCTCCTCGACGGACGCACCTCCCGTCACCCGGTGGCCTGGGGGGGGGCGGGGGGGGGCGGCGGTGGGGCCCGGCGGGGGCCCCAGCCCCCCCGAGCGCATATAGGGGGAGGCGCGGGGGCGGCGGTCCCGGCCCCCCCCCCACCCACACCCCCCCGCCCCGCCGGCCCCCCCCCCCCCCCCCGCGGGGGGGGCCCCCCCCCCGGGGGCGGGCGCCCCGCGGGTCGTCGGAGCGGCACCCGGCCGCCGAGGAACTGTTCGGCCTGCCGCTGGCGCCCAACGGACCGGTGCACGCCGCCGTCGACCGGCTCGGCACCGTCGTCACCGCCGGAACGGCCCGCCCCGGCACCGGCGCGCCGGTCGCGGAACGGGCCGTCACCGCGCTCCTCGCCCGCTACGGCGGCGGCGCGGTGCGCGGCACGACCGCCGACCGCGGCACCGCCTCCGCCGCGCTCTTCCAGCTGCCCGTCACCGGCGAGATCGCCGACCCCAAGCTGCGCCCGCCGTTCGCGCCCGCGCTGGCGGCGCTGGCGGGCGGTCAGCAGACCCGACTGCCCGTCGAGCTGGCCACCGGCGCCGGCACCGAGGTCCGCCTGGTCGTCCCGCCCGGCTTCCACCCCGTGACCTCCCCCGACGGCCCCGCGGGCGTCTCGTCCCGCGCGGTGCCGCCGCTGGGCGCGACGCCGGACGGAACGCCGGACGGAGCGGCCGGCCACGGCGCCGACCGGGCCGTCGCCGCGGCCGTCGACGGGCTGACCGGACACCTGGCCGAGGTCGCCGAGGAACTGTTCAGCGCCACCGGCCCCGGCCCGCGCCGCGACTTCGCCGTCATCACGGCCGCCCTCGCCGACGTGGTCCACGCCGCGGGCGCCGTCTACGCGGGCGTCTGCGCCCTGGAGGCGGACGGCCGCACCACCGAGGCCACCCTGGTCGTCTCGCTCGCCCGGCACCCGCTGCCGATCACGGCGCTCGCCACCGAACTCGCCACCGTCCGCCGGCACGCCGAGGTGTGGACGGTCCTGCTGCCGGCCGGGCCGGCCGCCGTCCTGGTCGAGGGCCGGACGGTGCCCGTGCCCGGGGCGCTGGCCGCCGACGGGCAGCGACGCTGGGTGGTCACCTCGGTCGTCGAGGCGTTCGTCCCGCTGCCGGACGGTGCGTCGGTGCTCTGCGTCCAGCTCTCCACGGCGCAGCCGGAGGACTGGGACCTGTACACGGAGGCGTTCGCGGAGCTGCTGAATAGCGTCCAGTTCGGGTGGGACGGCACGCCGGGCGTGCCCGCGCCCGTACCCCTGCCTCTGCCTCTGCCTCTGCCCGCCGAACGGGAGGCGGCCGTGCCTCTGGACCACAACCCGTTCGCCGCGCTCGCCGACGCGACGGCCGTGCCCGCGGCCGAGGACGACCCCGCGCTGCGGGGCACCCCGGTGGCCGTGCCCCCGCCGGACTTCAACCCCTTCGCGGCGATCGCCGACGCGACGGACCGGAACGAGCAGGGCGAGAACGAGCCTGCCGAGGAACGCGAGGCGGAACGCGAGGAGAACGAGCCGGACGGCGACCCGGCCCTCCGCGGCACGCCCGTCCGGGTGCCCCCGCCGGACTTCAACCCCTTCGCCCCGGAAACCCTCCCGCCCCTCCCGGGCGAGGCCCCGGACGGCACCCGCTCCGGCGCCGACACCCCGGCCACGCCCCCGATGCCGGAGGCCCGGCCGTTCGGCTGAGCCGACGGCGGCGGGCAGACGGCGGCGAGCAGACGGATGACAACTGACAACTAACAGATTTCAGATTTCGTTCGCTGAAATCTGTTAGTTGTCATCTGTTCGCTGTCACCTGTCCGCCGTCGCCCGTCAGCCCCCGCCCGACCGCCGGGCGATCACCGCGCCGATCCCGTCGAGCATGCGCGCCACCCCGAACGCGAACAGCGCGTCCAGGCTCATGTCGATCTCCGGCCCCCGGTTCAGCGCGTCGAACATCGGGAACCGCTCCGGGTCCGCCATCAGCTGGTCCCGCTCCTCGCCGTCCTGGCGGTCCATCCACTCGTCCGCGGACATCCCGCTGTCCTGGACGGCCTGCGCCTCCCGCTCGAAGTGCACCGCCAGCCCGCACACGAAGGCCGCCAGCGTGACCGACGCCTGGGCCATCTCCTCGACGCCCAGCCCCAGTCCGGCGAGCGCGGCCAACGTGCGCTCGGTGTGCACGGCCGCGTCCGGCGCCAGCACCGGCCGGGTGAACGACATCGTGCCCGCCAGCCACGGGTGCCGCCGGTAGATCCGCCACTGCAACCGGGCGACCGTCTCCAGCGCCTCCCGCCACCCCGCCGGCAGCGGATCGGGCAGCGGCTCCTCGCCGAAGACCCGGTCCGTCATGAGCCTCAACAGCTCGTCCTTGCCCGGCACATGGCGGTAGAGCGACATCGTCGCCACACCGAGGTCGGTCGCGATGCGCCGCATCGACAGCGCCGCGATCCCCTCCTCGTCCGCCACCCGCACGGCCGTCGTGACGATCCGCTCCCGGGACAGCTCCCGGTCTCCACCCCGCTCCGCGACCCGGTCCCCACCCCGCGCCGCCCGCCGCGCAACAGCCGTCCCCGAAGGTCCGGTCGAGCCGCCCGGAGCCGCGGGGGCGGCCGACGGACCAGCAGCAACAGGAGCCCCCGCCACCACCGTCCCGACCCCGGGCACCGCCCGGACCAGCCCTTCCTCCCGCAGCCGGCTCAGCACCTTGGTGGCCGTGGCCATCGCGACCCCCCACTCCCGGGTGATCGCCCTGGTGGACGGCACGCGCTCCCCGGGCGCCAACTCCCCCGAGGCGATCCGCCGTCGGAGCTCCGCCAGGATCCGCCCCGACGGCGTCCCGTCCTCCGCCATGCCCAACTCCTCAGCCCCACAGCACCGAAACGAACGATCGGACCCCGACCGACCCGAGCCGGATCAGCCCGCGCGCCGCGCCAGGTGCACCACGTCCGGCACTCCCCGGGAGACGGGGACCTCGTGCGAAGCGACGTCCGAGAACCCCGCCGCCCGCAGCGCCTCGTCGAACGCCGCCGAGGGCTGGGCGCTCCAGACCGCCAGCACCCCGCCCGGCCGGAGCCGGTGCCACAGCACCGCGAGCCCGTCGGCCCCGTACAGGGGCGCGTTGCCGTCGGTGACGGTCCAGTCCGGCCCGTTGTCGATGTCGAGGCACAGCGCGTCGTACCGCTCGCCGTCGGCGGCGGCGAGGTACTCCAGCAGGTCGGTGTGGAGCACCTCGACCCGCTCGTCCTCCAGCGCGCCGCCGGAGAAGGCGCCGAGCGGCCCGGTCCGGTGCCAGTCGATGATCGCGGTCTCGCGCTCGACGATCGCGATCCGCCCCCAGCGCGGCTCGGCGACCGCGTAGGCGAGCGAGAAGCCGACGCCGAGCCCGCCGATCAGCACGGACGGCCGCCCGGCGGCTCCGCCCGCGCGGTCGAGCTCGTCGAGCGCGGCCTGGATCAGCAGCCGCTCCGAGCGGCCGTCGGCGGTGTCCATCAGGAAGCAGCCGTTGGCGATGATCTCGAAGTCCGGCCCGCGCCGGCGCAGCACCACCTCGCCGAACGGACCCTCGCGCCGGTCGAGCGTGACCACGGCGTCGCGGTCGTTCCGTTCGGGCAGTGCGGTCGGCATGCGCGTTCCTCGGCGGACTCGGGTGCGGGACGGTCCCGCAGGACCACTACCCGCCCGACAATACCCAAGGTCGTCACCGTGCCAGCAGCCGTTTTCCTCAGGTCGTGAGCAGCACTCCGGCGTACGAGACCCCCGCGACCATCACCCAGGAGCCGAGGCCGAGCAGGGCGATCCGCCCGCCGGTGCGGACCATGGTCGGCAGGTGGACGGCGCTGCCGAGACCGAACAACGCGGCGGCGAGCAGCAGCTCCTGGGCGTCCCCGGCCACGGTCAGCGCCCGCTCGGGCAGCACTCCGGTGGTCCGCAGGACGATCATCGCGAGGAAGCCCGCGACGAACAGCGGGACGATCGGCGGCCGGGTGTCGCTTTTGACCGACTCTTTAGCAGTTGGTCCAGCAATGTTCTCTTTGTTCCACCGCTGCCTGCGCCGCACCGCGACCGCGACCCCGGCGACCAGCGGCGCCAGCAGCACCACCCGCATCAGCTTGACCAGGACGGCCTCGCGCAGCGCTCCGGGCCCGCCGGTCTGCGCGGTGGCGACGACCTGCCCGACGTCGTGCACGCTCGCGCCGACCCAGCGCCCGAACTCCACCTCGCCGAGCCCGAGCGGGTGCTGGAGCAGCGGCAGCACGGCGATCGCGAGCGTGCCGCACAGCGTCACGAGCGCGACCGAGGCGGCGACGTCCTCCTCGTCACTGCCGGAGGCCTGGCTGACCGCGCCGATCGCCGAGGCGCCGCAGATCGAGTAGCCGGTGGCGATCAGCAGTGGCTGGTCCCCCGGCAGCCCGAGCCTGCGCCCGAGCCACAGCGTGCCGCCGAAGGTGGCCGCGACGACGGTGATCACCATGGCGACGGTGGCCCAGCCGAGGCCGAGCACGTCGCCGAGGCTGAGCTTGAGGCCGAGCAGCACGATCCCGAGCCGCATCAGCCGCTTGCCGGCCGTGGACAGGCCGGGCCGCGCCACGCCGCGCACGACCGGGCGCAGCCCGGGCAGGTGGGCCGCCGCCATGCCGAGCACGACGGCGGCGGTGAGCTTGGGCACGGCCGGCACGGCCGCGTGGACGGCGAGCGCGGCGCCGACGCCCACGGCCGCGAGGAGCAGGCCGGGGGCGTCGCCGCCGAGCGGGGGGAGGGAGCGGGTGCGGGTGCGGGTGGTCCGCTCCCGGGTGGTCCGCTCCCGGAGGGTCAGCGCCACGCCACGCTCACCGCTGCCCGTCGGCGGGCAGCCGGTAGACGCGCCGGATGCTGGTGCCGAGGCGCGAGACGTCGGCGCCGTACACGTGGATGGAGATGGCGGTGGTGCTGCACGCGTTGCGCACGAGGTGGATGTCACCGGGCGGGGCGAAGGCGGCGACGGTGCCGGCCGGTCCGGCCACGTGCTCGGTCTCGACGAGCCGGGCGGTGCGGCCGTCGGAGATGAGCCGGTAGCGGATCTCGCTCTCCTGCCCCTGGTGGACGCCGGCGACGCACCAGGAGACGTGGTCGTGGATCGGGGTCTGCTGGCCGGGCAGCCAGACGAGCGCGACGACGGAGAAACTGCCGTCCTCCTCGGCGTGCACGACGTGCTGCCGGTAGCGGGCGGGGTCGGCCTCGCACTGGGCGGGGGTGAGCAGGGCGCCGGGGCCGTCGGGGTCGGCCGACAGGTGGGGGGCGAGGCGTTCGCCGACCAGGTACGCCGTGAGCTCCGGCGGCAGGCCGCGGTCGACGACGGCGCGGATCTCGCCGATGAGGGCGTTCATCCGCTCGGTGAGACGGTCGCTGTCGACCGTGGCTGGGGCTGTCATGCCAGCAGGTTCGGCCAAGCGGACCTATCACGTCCAACGAGGGATCGTAAGCGGTATTCCAACATGCGCTTATAAGTCCGCAGGCGATCTTCCCCCCGATGGCGAACCCGGGAACCCGTCCCCACCAGCCGACGGCCGGCAGTGCACCGGGACCGGGCTCAGCACCCCACCCGGCTCGCGGCCGCCTGCCGCAGGTGGTCCAACACCAGCGCGGTGGCCGGGATCCGCCGGTGCTCGCGCAGCACGTACGCGCTCACGTGCCGCCGCAGGTGCGGCTCGACGGCCCGCCCGGTGACCTTGCGGTGGCACATGAAGGAGAGCACGAGGGCCGGCATCAGCGCGATCCCGACGCCGGCCGCGACGAGGCTCTGCACCGCGAGGTTGTCGTCCGTCGAGAAGACGATGTCCGGAGCGAAGCCCTCCTCCGCGCACACGTGCAGCAGGTTCGCCCGGCAGCGCGGACACCCGGCGATCCACCGCTCGCGGTCGAGGTCGACGAGCCGCACGGCATGCCGGCGCCCGAGCGGGTGCCCGACCGGCAGCAGCACCGTGAGCAGGTCCTCCATCAGCGGAATCTCGTCCAGCCCCTCCGGCACGTCGGCCGGGGCGCCGGGGTAGCGGAAGGCCAACGCGATGTCGCACTCCCCCCGCAGCAGCCGCTGGACGGAGTCCGGCGGCTCGGCCTCCAGGAGCTCGACCCGCACGCCCGGGTGCTCGTCGAGCAGTCGCGCCATCGCCTGCGGTATCAGGGTCGCGTTGGCGCTCGGGAACGCGCAGACCCGCACGCGCCCGGTGCGCAGCCGGGCGAGCGCGGCGAGCTGCTGCTGGGCGGCGGAGAGGCTACCGAGGATCACCTCGGCGTGCCGGGAGAGCGCCTCGCCGGCCTCGGTGAGGCGCAGTCCGCGTCCGGCGCGGGTGAACAGGGGGACGCCGACGGTGCGTTCGAGCGCCTTCATCTGCTGGGTGATGGCGGGCTGGGTGTAGCCGAGTTCGCGGGCCGCCGCCGAGTAGGACCCGGCCCTGACCACCTCGTGGAACGTCCTGATGTGCCGCGAGTCGAACACCGGCTCCATGGCCCCTCCGCCCGGTCGTCTGCCTCCAGCCTCCGCAATCATAAGAGGAAATTGGAGGTTCCGGGCCTGACCCCGAGCACACCTATGGTTCAGTCGCGAACCAACCGCCACACCGGCACGGCGGACCCACCCCGGCGCGACCGCTCCACCACCCCTGGCCGCCGCCCCGCGCCACCCGCGTCACCCGCGTCACCCGCCTCACTGCTGCGCCGACGGCGGCAGCCCCAGCGCCACCCCCGCCTTCGCCACCGGCGCCCCGCCCCGCACGCTCGGGCTGCGCCGGCTGCGCCGCTCGACCCACCGGGCGAGCCAGGAGAGCAGCAGGCACATCCCGATGTAGATCGGCGCGATCACGATCACCACGGGGATGAACGGGAGGTCGTAGTCGAGGTTGGTGGCGATCAGCTTGCCCGCGTGCAGGAACTCCTCGTAGGTGATGAGGAAGCCGAGCGAGGTGTCCTTGAGCGCGACCACCAGCTGGCTGATGATCGCCGGCAGCATCGCCCGGTTGGCCTGCGGCACCAGCACGTAGGTCATCACCTGGGTCTTGCGCAGCCCGAGCGCGTACGCCGCCTCCCGCTGCCCCTTCGGCACGGCGAGCACGCCGGCGCGGAACACCTCGGCCAGCACCGAGCCGTTGTACAGCACCAGCCCGGCCACCAGCGCCCAGAGCGGCTGCACCTTCAGCGCGACGAAGACGAAGAAGATCATCACCAGCAGCGGCATGGCCCGGAAGAACTCGACCACCAGCGTGGAGAACCAGCGCACCACCCGGTGGTCCGACAGCCGCCCGGCCGCGAACAGCGCCCCGAACGGCAGCGCGAACAGCACCGTCCAGCCGAACGCCTGCAGCGTGTTGCCGAGCCCGCGCAGCAGGAGGTCCTGGACGCCGCGGTACTCGAACGGCTCCCACTTCGCGTACGTGAACTGGTGGGTGTGGAACAGCATGTAGACGACCCACGCGATCAGCCCCGCGATCAGCACCAGCGCGACCACGCCGTACGTCCGGTGCCGGGCGAGCGCCTTCGGGCCGGGGATGTCGTACAGCGCCGAGGATTCAACGGTCATCGCGACACCGCCAGTCGTCGTTCGAGCAGGTTGAAGACGGCACTGATGGCCAGGGTGATGATCAGGTAGCCGACGGCGATCCAGACGAACGTCCAGACGATGCTGTAGCCCAGCTCGTTGATGGTCCGGTAGGTGCCCAGCAGCTCGGTGACGCTGAAGGAACCGGCGATCGCCGTGTTCTTCGCCAGCGCGATCAGCACGCTGCCGATCGGCGCGACCACCGAGCGATAGGCCTGCGGCAGCACCACGAGCCCCATCGTCTGCCCGAAGGTCATGCCCAGGCTGCGCGCCGCCTCGCCCTGACCGAGCGGCACGGTGTTGACGCCCGAGCGCATCGCCTCGCAGACGAACGCCGAGGTGTAGCAGCCGAGCGCGAGCACCGCGAACGTGTAGAAGGGCAGCGTGATGTCGAACCGCGGCAGGCCCAGCACCACGATGAAGAACAGCAGGGTCAGCGGGGTGTTGCGCAGGATCGTCACCCACGCCGTGCCGAAGATCCGCAGCGGCTTCACCGGCGAGACCCGGAAGCTCGCGATCAGCACGCCCAGCACCAGCGACAGCACGGCGCTCACCGCGAACAGCGAGAGCGTGCCGAGGAACCCGTCCCAGTAGGTCGACCAGTTGTCGGTCAGCGTTTTCACGGCGCGGCCCCTCTCAGTACCGGTCGATCTGCGGCGGGGTCGGCGCGGGCTCCCCGGAGAGGCCGAGGGTCGCGTCGAACGCCTTCTTCCAGTCGCCGTTCTGCTCGTGCTGGGCCAGGGCGTCGTCCAGCGCGTACCGCAGCACGGTGTCGTTCTTCGGTGTCCCGATCCCGTACGGCTCCGTCGAGAACAGCGGTCCGACGACCTTGAGCTCGTCCGGCACCTTCGCCGCGTAGCCCAGCAGGATCGCGTTGTCCGTGGTCACGGTGTCGACCTGGCCGGTGATCAGGTTGTCCACGCAGGCCGAGTAGGTGTCGTAGCCGATCAGCTTCGCCTTCGGGTACTTCGACTGGATCCGCTGGTACGGGGTCGAGCCCGCCGCCGAGCACACCTTCTTGCCGTCCAGGTCCTGCGGGCCGTGGATGCTGTTGTCGTTCTTGCGCACCAGCAGCGACTGCCCGGCGACGAAGTACGGGCCGGCGAAGCCGACCAGCTTCTTGCGGTTGTCGTTGATGGTGTAGGTGCCGACGTAGTAGTCCACCTGGCCGTTCTGCAGCGCGGTCTCGCGGTTGGCCGAGGCGATGGTCTTGAACTGGATCCGGTCCGGCGCGAACCCGAGCGAGGCCCCGACCATCTTGGCGATCTCGATGTCGAAGCCCGAGTACACACCGGTGGCCGGGTTCTTCTGCCCCAGGTACGGCTGGTCCTCCTTGGCACCGACCACCAGGTGGCCGCGGCCGCGGGCCGCGTTCAGGGTGGGCGAGCCGGTGATCGCGGCGGCGTCCTGCACCTGGTAGCTGGGCAGGGCGCTGGGCTGCGGGCCCTTGGGCGGCGGGGTGCCGGCCTTGCCGCAGCCCGCCACCAGCACGGCGAGCACCAACGCGGCGGCGGCCCCGCCCTTCGTCGCCCCGGCCCTCTCCGTCCCGGCCCTCTCCGTCCCAGCCTTCCTCGTCCCGGCCTTCTCCGCCGCCCTCGTCGTCACGGCCTTCCTCGTAACGGCCTTCCTCATCACCGGCGCCGCCTCAGTGCTTCAGGATCTTGGAGAGGAAGTCCCGGGCGCGCTCGCTCTCGGGAGCGCTGAAGAACGCCTCCGGGGCGCGGTCCTCGACGATCCGGCCGTCGGCCATGAAGACCACCCGGTTCGCCGAGGCCCGGGCGAAGCCCATCTCGTGCGTGACGACGACCATCGTCATGCCCTCGTGGGCGAGCTGGCGCATGACGTCCAGCACCTCGTTGATCATCTCGGGGTCGAGGGCCGAGGTGGGCTCGTCGAACAGCAGCGCCTTCGGGTCCATCGCCAGCGCGCGGGCGATCGCCACGCGCTGCTGCTGGCCACCGGACAGCTGCGCCGGGTACTTGCCGGCCTGATCGGCCAGCCCGACCCGCTCCAGCAGCGTCCGGGACTTGGCGTCCGCCTCCGCCCTCGGCCGGCCGCGCACCTTGATCTGGGCGAGCGAGACGTTCTGCAGCACCGTCTTGTGCGCGAACAGGTTGAAGGACTGGAACACCATCCCAACCTCGGCCCGCAGCCGGGCCAGCCCCTTGCCCTCCTCGGGCAGCGGCTCGCCGTCGATCAGGATGGTGCCGGCCTCGATCGGCTCCAGCCGGTTGATGGCCCGGCAGAGCGTGGACTTGCCGGAACCGGAGGGTCCGATCACCACGACGACCTCGCCGCGGCCGACCGTCAGCTCGATGTCCTGCAGGACGTGCAGGTCGCCGAAGTGCTTGTTGACGCCGCGCATCTCGATCAGCGGCGCGAAGCCGGACGCGCCGCCCTGCGCGGGCCCGGGGTCGGTGGTCACCGGGCGCGCCGCCCCTTCAGCAGCCAGCCCAGCGCGCCGCCCGCGAGCAGGGTGGCCAGCAGGGCGATCCACAGCGGCGCGGTGACGGTGAAGACCCAGAACTGGATCTTCACCTTGTCGAGGTTGGCGAACAGGAACCACACCGCGAGGATGACGATGACGCCGATCCCGATGTACCGGGTGGGGATCCCGCCGATCTCGCTGCGCTGGGGGCCGGACGAGCCGCCTGAAACTTTGGTCACCGGAGCAGTCTGCGGGCCCGGAACCCGGTTTGCCCGGTTACGCGCCCTTCCGTGCGGGTGGAGTAACCCGCACGGGGCAATCCGGCCCCGTGCGGGTTTGGGGCGTTCCGGGCCCTGCGCTCGCCGCGCGGGACCGAAACGCTCCGGACCGGACGGCGCCGGACCTGACGACCCCGGACCGGACGGCGCCGGACCGGACGGCCCCGGACCTGACCGGCACTACCGCTCGTCCCGCCAGGAGCGCCACAGCGCCGCGTACGGACCGCCGGCCGCGACCAGCTCCGGGTGGCTGCCGTACTCGCTGATCCGCCCGCCCTCGACCACCGCGATCACGTCGGCGTCGTGCGCGGTGTGCAGCCGGTGCGCGATGGCGATGACCGTCCGTCCCTCCAGCACCCGGGAGAGCGAGCGCTCCAGGTGCCGGGCGGCGCGCGGGTCGAGCAGCGAGGTGGCCTCGTCCAGCACGAGGGTGTGCGGATCGGCCAGCACCAGCCGGGCCAGGGCCAGTTGCTGGGCCTGCGGCGGGGTCAGCACGGCGCCGCCGGAGCCGACCTCGGTGTCCAGGCCCTCCGGGAGGGCGTCCACCCAGGCGCCGGCGTCCACCGCGTCGAGCGCGGCCCTCAGCTCGGTGTCGTCGGCCCCGGGCGCGGCCAGCCGCAGGTTGTCCCGCAGCGTACCCACGAAGACGTGGTGCTCCTGGTTGACGAGCGCCACCTCGGCCCGGACCCGCTCGGCCGGCATCCGCGCGAGCGCCGCGCCGCCGAGCGTGACGCTGCCCCGGCCGGGCGCGTAGATCCCGGCCAGCAGCCGCCCGAGGGTGGACTTGCCCGCCCCGGACGGCCCGACCAGCGCCACCCGGCTGCCCGGGGCGACGTCCAGGCTGATCCCGTGCAGGACGTCCGCGCCCTCGCGGTAGCCGAACCGCACGTCCGTGGCCTCGACCCGGCGGCCGTCCGGGCGCGCGCCCTCGTCGCCCTCGTGCTCCGGCACCTCGCGGACGCCGACCAGCCGGGCCAGCGAGGCCTGCCCGATCTGCAGCTCGTCGTACCAGCGCAGGATCAGGTCGACCGGGCCGGTGAGCATCTGGGCGTACAGCACCCCGGTGGTCAGCTGGCCGACGGTGATCCAGCCGCGGAGGGTGAACAGTCCGCCGAGCACCAGCGTGGCCAGCACCGCCGAGGCGTAGACCGCGTCGACGGTCGGGAACCACACCGAGCGCAGCCACAGCGTGTACCGCTCCCAGGCCAGCCACTCGCGCAGCTTGCGGTCGGTCAGGCGGACCCGCTGGTCGCCCAGGCGCAGCGCCTCGACCGTCCGCCCGGCGTCCACCGTCTCGGCGAGCACGGTGTTCACCGCGGCGTACCCGGCCGACTCGTTGCGGTAGGACTGCGGCGCGCGCCGGAAGTACCAGCGGGAGCTGGCCAGCAGCAACGGCAGCCCGACCAGGGAGGTGAGCGCGAGCAGCGGCGAGGTGACCAGCAGCGCGCCGAGGACCAGCAGCAACGACACGACGGCGACCGCGAGTTCGGGCACCGCCTCGCGCACGGACTTGTCCAGCCGGTCGATGTCCGTGGTGCCCCGGGAGACGAGGTCGCCGGTGCCGGCCCGCTCCAGGACGCCGGTGGGCAGCGCGACCGAGCGGACCAGGAAGTCCTCGCGCAGGTCGGCGAGGACCCGCTCGCCGAGGATCGCGCCGCGCATCCGGGACCAGCCGGTGAAGGCGGACTGCACCGCCAGCGCCAGCAGGTACCAGGCGACGGCCACCCCGAGGGAGGCCCGCGCACCGTCCGGGGCCAGCGACTCGACCAGCCCGCCGAGCACCCACGGCCCGACCAGCCCGGCGAGCGTGGCCACCGAGTGCAGCGCCACCACCCCGGAGAAGGCCGTGCGGTGGCGCCGCGCGAGCAGCCGCAGGTACGCGCGCACGGCGGCCGGCGAGCCGACCGGCAGGGTGGCGGCCGGCCCCTGCTCCTGATGCAGAGGGGGCTTCATGACGTACTCCTCGCTGTCTTCGCAGGACAGTTGTTCGCAGCACAGTTGTTCGCAGGACGGTTGACGGACGTGCTCACGCGGCCCCCTCCCCGGCCCCCACGGAAGCCGCCTCCGCCCCGGGCACGGTCTCCCCGCCCCGGGCGGCCGCCCCCGCAACGGTCTTCCCCGCAACGGCCTCGCCCCGGGCAGGAGCCCCGGGCGCGGCCTCCTCGTCACGGGTGACCACCGACCGGTACGCGGGCTCGGTCCGCATCAGCTCGCGGTGCCGCCCGGCCACGACCGCCCGGCCGTCGCGGACCAGCACCACCCGGTCCGCCTGGTCGAGCAGCAGCGGGCTGGTCGCGAACACCACGGTGGTGCGCCCGGCCCGGACGTCCCGCAGCCCGGTGGCGATCCGCGACTCGGTGTGGGCGTCGACCGCGCTGGTGGGCTCGTCCAGGACGAGCACCGGCGGGTCGGCCAGCAGCGCGCGGGCCAGCGCGAGCCGCTGGCGCTGGCCGCCGGACAGCGACCGGCCGCGCTCGGTGATCCGAGCGCGCATCGGGTCTCCCCCGCACTCCGGCGAGCCCTCCACCAGGGCCTCCAGCACGTCGTCGGAGCGGGCGGCCGCGAGCGCCTCGGCGACCGGGACCCGGCCCGAGGACGGGATGTCGAACAGCCCGGCCAGCGTGCCGGAGAGCAGTACCGGCTCCTTGTCGTGGACCAGCACCGCGGCTCTCGCCTCGGCCAGCGGCACCGCGTCCAGCTCCGTCCCGCCGAGCCGGGCGGAGGGCTGCCGTTCCTCCTCGGCCGCCGGGACGTGCCCGCCGAGCCGCTCGGCGAGCGCCCCGGCGAAGTCCGGATCGCCGCAGACCACGGCGGTCAGCTCGCCGGCCCGCGCGGTCAGCCCCGTCACCGGATCGTGCAGGTCGCAGGTGCCCGGCCGGGTGAGCGCGGCCTCGGCCGCGCCGCTGGTCCGGCGCAGCGAGAGCACCCGGACGGCCCGGCCCGCGGAGACCCGGGCGACGCTCCAGGCGTGCGCGGCCTCGCCGAGGATCCGCAGCGGCGCCGCCAGGAAGGCGGTCGCGCCGTACACGGCGATCAGGGTGCCGACGGCGAGTTCCCCGGAGGCCGCCAGCCGGGCCCCGTACCAGGTGACCCCGACGACGAACAGGCCCGGCAGCAGCACCTGTTGGGCCTGCATCAGGGACCACAGCCGGGCCGAGCGGACTGCCGCGGCGCGGACCTTCTGGGAGGCCGCGCGGTAGCGCTCCAGGAACAGCTCCTCGCCGCCGATGCCGCGCAGCACCCGCAGCCCGGCGACGGTGTCGGCGGCCAGTTCGGTGGCCTTGCCGCCGAGCGCGCGCTGCTTCTCGTAGCGCCGCTCGAACGGCCCGATCAGCGGCCAGACGGAGGCCGCGAGCACCGGCACGCCGAGCAGCACGCCGAGGCCGAGCACCGGCTCGGTCACCAGCACGACCGCGCTGACCGCCAGCCAGACGATCACCGCGGCCCGGACGCGGGCGACGAGCTCGACGTACCAGCCGATCCGCTCGACGTCCCCGCTGCCGACCGCGACGACCTCGCCGGTGGCGATCCGCCGGGACAGCCCGGCGCCGAGGTGCGAGGCCTGCCGGGCGACCAACTGCCGTACGTGGGTGGCGGCGTGGATCCAGTTCCAGACCGCCTGGCGGTGCAGCAGGACGGTGCCGAGCGAGGCGACGGCGGCGAGCAGCACCACGAGGGCGCCGGCCCGCCAGATCCCGCCCGCGTCGCCGTCCACGGCGGCCTGGACGCCGTGTCCGAGCGGTACGGGCAGGGCGGCCTGACCGCCCATCTCCAGCAGCGCCCAGCAGGTGGAGAGCACCTGCCCGCGCCGCTGGGCGCGCTGGAGCCAGCGCAGGAAGGCGAGGGGTGAGGAGAGGTCGGGGCGGCCGGGATCGGCCAGGGGGAGGGGGGCGAGCGGCATGACACTCCGATGCCGGTGGTTCGGGGGACGGTCCTGGGGTGGCCCGGTCGGCGCGCGGAGCGGCGGCACGCGAAACGGCGGCACGCCGGTTCGGCGGCACGCGGCCTGCGGCGAGCAGTCCGCGGTGCGCACGGTCCGGGAGGCTTCGGGATGGTTCGAGGCGCCGCGCGCCACGGGCGGCGCGGGCCACGGCGACGGAAACGCGCCCGGCAGCGGCCGGGGCTGACTGGGGAGGGCACGAAGGGCCCGTGTCTCAGGAGGTCATGGCCGCGAGCCTGCCAACCCCGGTGTGATCCGCGCAACAGGTTTTCCGGGCCCGCCCCCGCGGTTCCCCGCCCGGACGGCCCCCGGCCCCGGAAGGTTCACCCGAACGGCGGGAACAAACACTCCATGAGTTCCGGTTGCCCCACTGGAACCCATGGTCGACCAGGAGGGCACCCCTTCCCGTGAGCAACATCCCCACCGTGACCCTGAACGACGGCACGCGGATCCCGCAGCTCGGCTTCGGCGTGTGGCAGGTCCCGGACGCGGAGGCCACCCCGGCCGTCCGCGCCGCCATCGAGGCGGGCTACCGCTCGATCGACACCGCGGCGATCTACGAGAACGAGACGGGCACCGGCCAGGCCGTCACCGAGGCGCTGGCCGGCGGCGTGGCCCGCGAGGACCTCTACATCACCACGAAGCTGTGGAACTCCGGCACCCGCGACTGGTCCGGCGCGCAGGGCCGGGACGCGGTCCTGCGCGAGTTCGACGCCTCGCTGGCCAAGCTCGGCCTGGAGTACGTCGACCTCTACCTGATCCACTGGCCGCGCCCGATGCACGGCACCTACCCGAACGTCTGGAAGGCGCTGGAGCAGCTCAAGGCCGACGGCCGGGCCCGCTCCATCGGCGTCTCGAACTTCGGCCCCGAGCAGCTGACCCGCCTGGTCGACGAGGCCTCGGTCGTCCCGGCGCTCAACCAGGTCGAGCTGCACCCGTACTTCCCGCAGACGGAGCTGCGCGCCTTCCACGCCGAGCACGGCATCGCCACGGAGGCGTGGAGCCCGCTGGGCCAGGGCAAGGACCTGCTCGCCGAGCCGGCGCTGGTGAAGATCGCCGAGAAGCACGGCCGCACGGTCGCCCAGGTCGTGCTCCGCTGGCACCTGCAGAGCGGCATCATCGCGATCCCGAAGTCGGTCACCCCCTCCCGCATCCGGGAGAACCTGGACGTGGCCGGCTTCGAGCTGGACGCGGAGGACCTCGCCGCGATCGCCGGCGTCGCCACCGGCGAGCGCATCGGCCCGGACCCGCAGGGCTTCGACTGGAACTGAGCCCCGCCCGGCCGCGAGGCCGGGACGCCGGGCACCCGTAGCCAGGCGTCCCTGACCGGGAACCCGTAGCCACCGGACCAGCGGTCATATCGAAAGACCGCCCACCCCGTTGAGGAGTGGGCGGTCTTCGACATGCCCGGAAGGGACTCGTGCCGCAAATATGTGAGCACACAAGCACACGATCACTACGACACGAGCCCGAAACCCTCCCCGACCCACCCCCGTCCGACCCGACCCCTGACCCGGGATCGTCCGTACGTTGGCGAATCGTTTTGGCTGGAGCTCAAAAGGGCGGAGGCTAGAGCCTGGCGGCCTTGCCGATCAGCGCGAGCGCCGGAGCGTGCTCGTGCTCGTCCAGCGGCGCCAGCAGCAGCTGCTGGACCTTGGCGACGCCGGCCGCCGAGCGGTGCAGCAGGTCCTGTCCCGCCGGCGAGAGCGAGAGCAGGTTGCGCCGCCCGTCCGAGGGGTCGCGGCGGCGCTGCACCAGACCGCGGCGGACGAGACGGCTCACCATCTCGGCCATCGTGGCCTTGTCCAGCGAGGCCAGCTCGCCGACCGTGCGCTGGTCCGCGCCCGGTTCCAGCTCCAGCGCGTCGAGCACCGCGTACTGCGGAGCGGTGAGCTCCGCACCGACGTGCTCCGACCAGAGCTTGGTGTGCACCTGCTGGCTCACCCTGATCAGGTAACCGATCGCCCGCTGGGCGTCCAGTATCGGCCGCGCGTCGCTGTACACGACCGCCGCGGGCTCCAGCCTGGCTATCTTGGCCATCACCCGGACGATCTCGACCTGCTCGTCCGCGCCGAGCGGCTCGAACAGGGTGCGCTGCACGCGGACCACGCCTCCGGTGGCCTCGCGCACCGCCTGGGCCCCGCTCTGCGACAGAGCGAGGAGTTTGCGCCGGCCGTCGGCCGGGTCGCGCCTTCTCAGCACCAAGCCGCGGCGGACCAGCCGCGCGACCATCTCCGCCATCGTGGCCTTGTCGAGCGAGGCACGCTCGCCGACCGTCCTCTGGTCCGCGCCCGGTTCCAGCGCGAGGACCAGCAGGACGGCGAACTGCGGAGCCGTGAGATCGGCTCCGACGTGTTCGGACCACAGTCGCGTGTGGACCTGCTGTGCAACGCGGATGAGGTGTCCGGGCGACTGCTGCAGTCGCGCAGACACGCGGGTCGTCGGGATCTCCCCCAGCACCATGTATCCGTCCCGATGTCACACCCGGTGTGTGTGGGACACCCGGGTGGGGCAGTAACGGCGAGTGGGCGTCCCGCTATGAGGGAGGGCGCTCCAGCCGTGCAGCCGGTGGCTGCTGGCGGACACTATACAAACGGCTGGCCCTCGCTGGCAGGCAGGGGCGGATAGTAGACGCAGGTTCGGCAACATTGGCATATTTACGCGCCGCCACGCCTTCTCGGTAACCCGTTCTCAGCAGAAAGCCGACCGGTCGGTCCTTACCCACCGTCACCTGCGCGTCTCCGCTCTGGCCGCCCTTCCTACTCGCCGGTAGGGTGTGGCCAGCGTCACCCGGGGACGCCCTTCCCTGGGAAAATCCTGAGAGAGACGAGAGCGAGCATGACCGAGCAGAGCACCCCCCGGGTCGCCGTCGTCACCGGCGCCGGACGCGGCCTGGGCGCCGCCACCGCCCTCCGACTGGCCGCCGACGGCTACGCGGTCGCCGTCCTCGACCTGGACGAGGCGGCCGGCAAGGACACCGTCGACCGGATCACCGCCGCGGGCGGCCGGGCCCTCGCGGTCGGCGCCGACGTCTCGGACGCCGGGCAGGTCCAGGCCGCCGTGGACCGCGTGGTGGCCGAGCTCGGCGCCCCCGTCGTCCTGGTCAACAACGCCGGAGTGCTCCGCGACAACCTGCTCTTCAAGATGTCCGAGTCCGACTGGGACACGGTCATGAACGTCCACCTGCGCGGCGCCTTCCTGATGACCCGCGCGGTGCAGAAGCACATGGTGGACGCGGGTTTCGGCCGCATCGTCAACCTGTCCTCCTCGTCCGCCCAGGGCAACCGCGGCCAGGCCAACTACTCGGCCGCCAAAGCGGGCCTGCAGGGCTTCACCAAGACTTTGGCCATCGAGCTCGGCAAGTTCGGCGTCACCGCCAACGCCGTGGCCCCGGGCTTCATCGCCACGGACATGACCGCGGCCACCGCGGCCCGGGTCGGCATGGACTTCGAAGACTTCAAGCGGGCCGCAGCCTCTCAGATCCCGGTCCAGCGGGTCGGTCTGCCTGAGGATGTGGCCCACACCATCTCCTTCCTCGCGAGCGAGGGCGCCAGCTTCGTCTCCGGTCAGGTGATCTACGTCGCGGGCGGCCCCCTCGACTGACCCCTCTGCTGGGCACGGAACCTACACAGGGTGACCATGGGGCGGGCGGCCGGGCGGACCGGCCGGCCGCCCCGTTCTTTTTACCGAGCCTTTTGAAGGATGATTCGAACACCACACGGACTTTCGATCGGGGATTAGCCGAAATCACTCCCCGGACCATCCCCTGCCGACCGGATTGTCGATTTCCCGGGGAAATGACAATTACCCCCGAAATGGCACCGGACGGATGGGTAGGGTCACCCCCGTGCAAGCCCCGAGTGCCTCCCGGCAATTCCCGAAGCAGGGCCCGGAGAACACCTCCCGCCGCCCCGGCCGGCCGTCCCCGGGGCGGCCCGTGCGCCCGGCCCCGGACGGCCGCGCGCCGCTCGGCCCGGCCACCGCCGAGCCCGGCTGGCCCCCGATGAGCCGCCGCCGCGCGCTCCTGCTCCTCGCCACCTGCGCCTGCTACCTGCTGGTACTCGCCGGTGTACTCCTCAACACCGCCCTCGTCGACCTCGACTGGTCGGTCCGCCTGCTGCGCCCCTACGAGCGCTGGCCCGGCCTGGAGCCGCTGCTCGGCACCTGGGTGGTGGCCGGCCAGCGCGGCCCCTCCGCGATCGCCGCCTTCGCCTGGCTCGCCTGGCGCGCCCACCGGCTCGGCCGGCTGCGCCCGCTCCTGGTGATGGGCGTCGCCCTGCTGCTGCTCAACGTCACCGTCGGCGCCGTCAAGATCGTCACCGGCCGGCTCGGCCCGCACTACGCCCAGTACGTCGGCTCCCCCGAGCTCTTCTCCGGCGGCACGATCTTCCCGTCCGGCCACACCGCCAACGCCGTCGTCACCTGGGGTGTGCTGGCCTACCTCGCCGTCCGCTGGCGCCGCACCGGCGCGCTGATCGCCGCCGCCACCGCCTGCTCGATCGGCCTGACCACCGTCTACCTGGGCACCCACTGGGTCACCGACGTCCTGGCCGGCTGGGCCGCCGGACTGCTGGTGCTGCTCTCGCTGCCGCTGCTGGAGCCGCTCGTCACCACGGCCGAGGAGTGGATCACCAGCCGCAGGCGCCGGAGCCGAAACCGAAGCGGGAGCCGGAGCCGCCGGGACGTCCGGAACCGATGAACGACGGCCGGGTCAACGGCCCGGTACGGCGCCTCACCCCTCCCAGCTACGCTCCACCACGCCGTCGCGCACCGCGAGGTTGAGCCGCCCCTCCCGGTACTCCATGGTGATCATCGCGTCCGGCTCCAGCACCCGGACCGAGGCCCACCCGTGCCGCCGGGCCAGTTCCCGCGCCCGCTCGATCCGCAGTCCCGCGTAGCCCTCGGCGTCCCCCTCCGGCCCGTCCCAGGCGTGGCCCGCGCCCCCCTGATCGCCGCCGCCGGCCCCCGGTCGTTCCCCGCCCGATCCCGTCATCGCCCCTCCCCGGCCCGTCCCTCGGACGTACGCTGGAATCGTAGCCCGCACCCGTGCGGCCGGGAGGTGAACGGGCATGCGCACCACGACCCCGCGGCGCTGGCGCAGCGGCACCGAGCCCTCGACCGCCCGCAGCGACCTCAAGCTCCGCTACCTGCTGTCGCTCACCTTCACCCCGCTGTTCGCGATCGCGACGGTGGCCTTCGCGGTCTGGGCGGCCAACTCCCCGTCGTACGGGGCCCCGAGCAGCGGCACCCTCACCGGCTTCGCGGTCGTGATGGGCCTGCTCACCCTGTTCGCCGCCGTCGATCTCGTCGTGGTCATCCGGCGCCGCCGGACCGAGCTCTGACGCGGTGTCTCCCCCGGAGCGGAAAGTCGGCCGGGCCGGCTTCCCGCTCCTTCCGGCAACGGCCGTCAGCGGTTGCCGACCGCCTGCTTCACCAGCGTCCGCCCGAAGTCCCACATCAGCCCGCTCCCCCGGTGTGCGTCGTCCATGACGTCGGTGAACGCCGTGACGAACCGGTCGACGTCCCGCTCGGTGATGATCAGCGGCGGGATCAGCTTGATCACCTCCAGGTGGTCCCCGGACACCTGGGTCAGGATCCGGTGGCGCTGGAGCAGCGGCACGACCACCATCTGGGCGAACAGCCCCTTGCGGGCCGCCTGGAGCGCGGTCCACCCGGTGCGCAGCTTGAGCGACCTGGGCCGGCCGAACTCGATGCCGATCATCAGCCCCTTGCCGCGCACCTCGGCCAGCAGCTCGTACCTGTCGACGAGCGCGGCGAGCCGCTCCCGGAAGTGGTCGCCGACCTGCCGGGCGTTCTCGACCACCTTCTCGTCGCGCATGACCTCCAGGGTCGCGAGCCCGGCCGCCATCGCCTGGGCGTTGGAGCCGAAGCTGGCCGAGTGGACGAGCACGCGGTCCATCGAGGAGTACACCTTCTCGAAGATCCAGCCCTTGCCGAGCGTCGCCCCGACCGGCACGTACCCGCCGGAGAGCGCCTTGGCCGCGCAGACCAGGTCGGGCAGCACGCCCTCCTCGTACTGGTAGGCGAAGAACTCCCCGGTGCGGCCGATCCCGGTCTGCACCTCGTCGCAGATCAGCAGCGCCTTGTGCTCGTGCAGCAGGTCCTGGGCCGCCCGCAGCCAGCCGGGCGGCGGCGCGAGCACGCCCTTGCCCTGGATCGGCTCGACGATCAGCGCCGCGACGTCGCCGCGCTTCAGCTCCTTGGCCAGCGCGCCGAGGTCGCCGAGCGGGATGGCGGTGTCGGGCAGCAGCGGGTCGAAGCCCTTGCGGAAGCCGTTCTCCCCGTTGACGGAGAGCGAGCCGACGGTCAGCCCGTGGAAGGCGTGGTCGGCGTAGAGGATCCGCTTGCGGCCGGTGGCGTAGCGGGCGAACTTGAGCGCGGTCTCGACCGCCTCGGTGCCGCTGTTGCCGAAGAACACCCGGTCCAGCCCCGGCGCGTACGAGAGCAGCCGCTCGGCCAGCAGCCCGGGCAGCGGCGAGCAGTCGAAGCGCACGAGGTCGGGCAGGTCGAGGTCCATGACCTGCTGGACCGCCGAGCGCACCACGGGGTGGTGGCGCCCGAGGGCGAAGATGCCGAAGCCGGCCAGCATGTCGAGGTACTCATTGCCCTCTGTGTCGTAGAAGTACGGGCCCTGCGCGCGCTCGTAGTACTTGTCGAAGCCGATGGTGTGGAGCATCCGCGGCAGCTGCGGGTTGAGGTAGCGGCCGTGCAGCTCGTACCGCTCGCCGCCGCGCTCGGCGATCAGGGCGGCGAGGTCGAAGGCGGTGCGGTCAGGGTCAGCCGGCATGGCGCGGGTTCGCTCCTCTGGTCGGTAGCAGGTTCTTGGCGAAGACGGCGGTCTGGGCCGCGACCCCGGTGCCGGTCAGCCCGGCCTCCTCCAGGACCTCGCCGCGGGCGGCGTGGCCGAGGAACTCCTGGGGCAGGCCGAGCACCCGCACCGGGACGTCGACGTCGGCGTCGCGCAGCGCCTGGGCGACGGCGGCGCCCACGCCCCCGGTGCGCCCGTTGTCCTCGACGGTGACCACGAGCCGGTGGGCGGCGGCGAGTGCGGGCAGCGCCGGGTCGACGGGCTTGACCCACCGCGGGTCGACGACGGTCGCGGCGAAGCCCTCGGCGATCAGCAGCCGGGCGGCGTCCAGGCAGGCCGGCGCGGTGGTGCCGACGGCGACCAGGAGGATCTCGGGCAGGTCTCCGGTGCGCAGCAGCACGTCCACGCCGCCGACGCGTTCGACGGCCGGGACGGCGGGCCCGATGGTCGCCTTGGGGAAGCGCACGACGGTGGGGGCGTCGGCGACGTCGACGGCCTCGCGCAGCTGGGCGCGCAGCTGGTCGGCGTCGCGCGGGGCGGCGAGCCGCAGGCCCGGCACGACCTGGAGGATCGACATGTCCCACATGCCGTTGTGCGAGGCACCGTCGGGCCCGGTCACCCCGGAGCGGTCGAGGACGAAGGTGACGCCGAGCCGGTGCAGGGCGACGTCCATCAGGACCTGGTCGAAGGCGCGGTTCAGGAAGGTCGCGTAGACGGCGACGACGGGGTGCAGCCCGCCGGTGGCGAGCCCGGCGGCGCTGGTGACGGCGTGCTGCTCGGCGATGCCGACGTCGAAGGTGCGTTCGGGGTGGGCCTTGGCGAACCGTTCCAGCCCGACCGGCTGGAGCATCGCCGCGGTGATCGCCACGACGTCGGGCCGCTCGGCGCCGCGCGCGACCATCTCCTCGCCGAACACCGAGGTCCACGAGACGCCGCCGCTGGGCGAGATCGGCAGGCAGGTGTAGGGGTCGATCGGGTTGACGGCGTGGAAGCGGTCGGCCTCGTCCTGTTCGGCGGGCCGGTAGCCGCGCCCCTTGACGGTCAGGCAGTGCACGATGACCGGGCCGCCGAAGCCCCGGGCCTGGCGCAGCGCCTGTTCGACGGCGCCGAGGTCGTGGCCGTCGATCGGGCCGAGGTACTTGAGCCCGAGGTCCTCGAACATGCCCTGCGGGGCGAAGGCGTCCTTGAAGCCCTTCTTGGCGCCGTGCAGCGCGTCGAAGATCGGCTGGCCGACCAGCGGGGTGCGTTGCAGCGCGCCCTTGCCGAGGGCGAGGAAGCGCTCGTAGCCCTGGGTGGTGCGCAGGGTGGCGAGGTGGTGGGCGAGGCCGCCGATCGTCTTCGCGTAGGAGCGCTCGTTGTCGTTGACGACGATGACGAGCGGCCGGTCCTTCGCGTCGGCGATGTTGTTGAGCGCCTCCCAGGCGAGCCCGCCGGTGAGCGCGCCGTCGCCGATGACGGCGACGGTGTGCCGGTCGTGCTGGCCGAGCAGCTGGGCGGCCTTGGCGAGGCCGTCGGCGTAGGAGAGGGCGGTGGAGGCGTGCGAGTTCTCGACGAGGTCGTGCTCGGACTCGGCGCGCGACGGGTAGCCGGATAGGCCGCCCTTCATCCGCAGCCGGCTGAAGTCCTGGCGCCCGGTGAGGAGCTTGTGGACGTAGCTCTGGTGTCCGGTGTCGAAGACGATCCGGTCGTACGGGGAGTCGAAGACCCGGTGCAGGGCGATGGTCAGCTCCACCACGCCGAGGTTCGGGCCGAGGTGCCCGCCGGTCCGGGTGACGGCGTCGATCAGGAAGTCGCGGATCTCGTCGGCGAGCAGCGGCAGTTCGGCGGCGGGGAGCTTTCGCAGGTCGGCCGGGGACGTGACGCTGGAGAGCAGTGACATGGGTACACCTCACGACTCGAGTGGTGCGGTGGTGCCTTCGCCCCCGAGGGGCGGGGCCGGCCCGGGCACGGCGCCCGGGCCGGTCTGGAGCGACCGGGTCCGCCGGAGCGGCTCCGGTCAGCGGCCGCGGTTGGCGCTGACGGTCTCGGTGATCGCGCGCAGCGATTCCTTGAGCGAGCCCATGGTGGCGAGCACCGCCGTCGGCTCGTAGCCGCAGTGGGCCATGCAGTTCTCGCAGCGGGGGTCCTTGCCGCGGCCGTACTTGCTCCAGTCGGTCTTCTCGACCAGCTCGCGGTAGGTGGGCACATACCCGTCGGCCATCAGGTAGCAGGGCCGCTGCCAGCCGAAGAGCGAGTAGTTGGGGATGCCCCACGGCGTGCACTCGAAGTCCTTCTTGCCCTCCAGGAAGTCCAGGAAGAGCGGACTGTGGTTGAGGCGCCAGCGCTGCCGGTTGCCGCCGGCGAAGGCCTTGCGGAACAGCTCGCGGGTCTGGGTGACGCCGAGGAAGTGCTCCTGGTCGGGGGCCTTCTCGTAGGCGTAGGCCGGGGAGATCATCATCTCGTCGACCTTGAGCTCGTCGTTGAGGTAGTCCAGCACCTCGATGACGGTCTGCGGGGTGTCGGTGTTGAAGAAGGTGCTGTTGGTGGTGACCCGGAAGCCGCGCCGCTTGGCCTCCTTGATGGCCGCCACCGCCTCGTCGAAGGTGCCCTCCTTGGCCACCGACTCGTCGTGCCGCTCGCGCATGCCGTCGATGTGCACGGCGAAGGTGAAGTAGGGCGAGGGCCGGAACTTGTCGATCTTCTTGCGCAGCAGCAGCGCGTTGGTGCACAGGAACACGTACTTGCGGCGCTCCACCAGCTGCCGGACGATCTCGTCGATCTGCGGGTGCATCAGCGGTTCGCCGCCGGCGATCGAGACCATCGGCGCGCCGGACTCCAGCACCGCGCCGACCGCCTGGGCGACCGGCATCCGCTGCTTCAGCACGCCCGCCGGGTGCTGGATCTTGCCGCAGCCCTCGCACGCGAGGTTGCACGCGAACAGCGGTTCCAGCTCGACGATCAGGGGGAACTTGTCCCGCCGTTTGAGCAGCTTCTGCTGCATGAGGTAGGTGCCGACCCGCACGGTCTGGCGCAACGGCATGGCCATGGCTAGCTCGCCTCCTGGGGGAGCGTCGAGGATGTGGGGTGGTGCGGTTCCCTGCGGTCCGGGAGGTCCTGCCGGTACCAGTCGACGAGGGCGGGAACGGTCGCGCGGAGGGTCCGCCAGGCGCGCACCCCCGCGGGGAGCGTCCCGGGCCGCAGCAGCTCCCGCTCGGGGGTGTCCACGACCACCCGCAGGACGGCCGCGGGCAGCGCGGGCCGCAGCTCGTGCAGCGCGGCGAGGACAGCGGCGGCCTCCATGTCGACGGCGAGCGCGCCCTGGAGGTACAGGGCCCGCCGTTCGAGGCCGCGGACGACGTGGTCGGCGGTGTGGTGCACCCCGGTGTGCACGGCCAGCCCGCGCTCCTTGAGCGCCCGGGCGAGGTCGGCGGCCGAGCGGACGGCGAACAGGTTGCCCTCCGCGTTGCGCACGCCGTCGGCGACGACGACGTCCCCCGGGGCGATCCCGGGGCCGACGGCCGCGCCGAAGCCGGCCACCACGACCGCGCCGTAGCCGCCCGGGGCGGAGCCGAGCACCCGGCGCACCGCGTGGCCGGCCCGCCGCCGGCCCACCCCGGTGCGCAGCAGCACCGGCGGCCCGCCCGCCGAGCCGCGCCAGTCCCCGCCGCGCAGGGCCCAGACCTCGGGGCCGAGCGCGCAGAGCACCAGCAGGGGCGGGGTGGTCACCGGGACGCCCCGATCACCGGGCCGGCGCCCTCCCGCAGGACCGCCGGACCGCCGCCCAGGTAGCGGCCGAGGGCGGTGACGGGGAAGACCAGCCGGTACAGGTGGTAGTTGATGGAGAAGTCCCACGGGAAGCCGGTCCCGGTGAACTGCGGCTCGTCCCACGTGCCTTCGGGCAGCTGGGTGCGCACCAGCCAGTCGACCCCGCGCTCCACCGCCGGGTTGGCCCGACGCTCGGGGCCCTCGCCGGCCGCGAGCAGCGCCATCAGCGCCCACGCGGTCTGCGAGGCGGTCGAGTCGCCGCGCCCGGCCCAGCGCGCCGGGTCGTCGTAGGAGCGCATGTCCTCGCCCCAGCCGCCGTCGGCGTTCTGGCGGTCCTCCAGCCAGCGGACGGCCTGGCGGATCGCCGGGTGCTCGTCCGGCACGCCGGCCGCGACGAGGGCGGGCAGCACCGAGCCGGTGCCGTAGATGTAGTTGGTGCCCCAGCGGCCGAACCAGGAGCCGTCGGCCTCCTGGTTGCGCAGCAGCCACTCCACGCCGCGCCGGGTGCGCGGGTCCCGCGCCTGGCCGACCTCGGCGAGCATCTCGACGACGTGCGCGGTGACGTCGGCGGACGGCGGGTCGACGACCTCGCCGAAGTCGCAGAACGGCAGCTTGTTCGGCAGCGTGCTGGTGTTGTCGACGTCGAAGGCGCCCCAGGCCCCGTTCTTGGACTGCATGCCGAGGTTCCAGCGCACTCCCCGGTCCACCGCCCCGTCGACCTTCGCCGGATCGGGGTGGGCGACCCGGCGCAGCGCGAGCACCACCTCGGCGGTGTCGTCGATGTCGGGGTAGGTGTCGTTCTCGAACTCGAACGCCCAGCCGCCCGCCTCCAGCGAGGGCCGCCGCACGCTCCAGTCACCGCGCTTGCGGATCTCCTCGCCGAGCATCCAGTCGACGGCGGTCACCAGCGCCGGGTGGTCGGCCGGCAGTCCGGCGTCGACCAGGGCGATGGTGGCCAGGCAGGTGTCCCAGACCGGGGACTGGCAGGCCTCCAGCCAGCGCATGCCGTCCTCGGTGTGCACGGTGAAGCGGTCGAAGGCGGTGAGCCCGGCCTGCATCACCGGGTGCTCCAGCTCGTAGCCCTCCAGGTGCAGGGCGATCAGCGAGTAGACGGCGGGCGGCTGGATGCCGCCCCAGCAGCCGTCGGCCTCCTGCCGCTCGACGATCCAGCGGCAGGCCTGGGCGATGGCGTGCTTGCGCAGCGGGCGCAACGCGCGGTGGTGGTAGGCGTGCAGGACCTTGTCGAGGCGCTCGAAGAGGCCGTCCCAGCTGGTGGCGGGGGCGAGCGGCCGGTCGGGGAAGGGGTCACCGGGGTCGGTGTGCAGCTCGGTGAGCGCGAAGGGCGCCGGGCGGACCGGGCGGTGGGCCGAGACGACGGTCAGCGGGACGATGGTCTGGCGGGCCCAGCAGCCGAAGGCGTAGATGTTCAGCGGCAGCCAGCGGGGCAGGAAGATGATCTCGGGCGGCATCTCGGGCAGCCGCTCCCAGGGCCACCAGCCGAAGAGCGCGAGCCAGATCCGGGTGAAGACCCGGGCGGCGGCGATGCCCCCGGCGGAGCGGACGTAGCGCGCGGCGGCAAGCATGTGCGGTGCGTCCGGGTCGTCGCCGGCGAGTTTGAGGGCGACGTACGCCTCGACGGTCGTGGACAGTTCGGGCGGCCCGCCGTGGAAGGTGGCCCAGGTGCCGTCCTCCCCCTGCTGGGAGCGGATCCAGTCGGCGGTGGCCGCGGTCTGTTCCTCGGTGCGGATCCCGAGGAACTGCCGGAGCAGTAAGTCCTCGGCGTCCATGGTGACGTTGGTCTCCAGATCGCCCTTCCACCAGCCGTCCGGACTCTGCAGCGAGAGCAGGTGGGCGGTGGCCCGGGCCAGCGCGTCCCGGGCGTCGGCCGGACCCGGGGCCGCTTCCCCGCCCGGTGGGGGCGGGGCGGGGTCCTCGGGCCGCCACAGTCCGGTGCCCAGCAGGGCCGGGGGGCGGTCGCCCACCGCGACCGGCTCGGGATCGTACTCAGGGTCGAGCCGGCCGTCCGCGGTTGCTGTCAACGTAACGTCACCTCTCTCGTACCACCACGAATTCGGCGAGTGCGACGAAGTGCTCGCGCACCGGGTCGGACATGGGCACCTCGTCGAGAGCGGCGAGGGCGGTCGTGTGCTGGCGGCGGGCCTCCTCCTGGGTCCAGGCGCGGCCGCCGGCCTGCTCGATCAGCGCGGCCCGGGCGGCGAGCTCGGGCTCGCTCTCCTCCCCGCGGCCCGAGGGGTCGGCCAGCTGCTCGGCCAGGCGGCGCGACGCGGCGCCGCCCTCGGCGAGGGCGGCGGCGACCGGCAGGGACTTCTTGCGCTGGCGCAGGTCGCCCCAGTGCGGCTTGCCGGTGACCTCGGTGGCGCCCCAGATGCCGAGCAGGTCGTCCACCGCCTGGAAGGCCAGGCCCAGGTGGTGGCCGTAGCGCTGGAGCGAGCCGGAGACCTCGTCGTCGGCCCCGGCCAGCACGGCGCCGATCGCCGAGGCGGCAGCGAGCAGGGCGGCGGTCTTGCCGCCCTCCATCTCCAGGCACTCGGCGACGGTGACGCTGTCGCGCTGCTCGAAGGCGACGTCCATCGCCTGCCCGTCGATGAGCCGGCGGGTGGCGGTGGTGAGCAGCCGGACGGCGCGCGCGGCGTCGGCGGCGCTCGCCGGACCGGCCGCGCCGGCGTCGAGCAGCACCTCCGTCCCGAGCGTCGCCAGGGCGTCGCCGACCAGGATCGCCTGGGCCGGGCCGAAGACCGTCCAGGCGGTCGCCCGGTGGCGCCGGGTCTCGTCACCGTCCATCAGATCATCATGGAGCAGGGAGAAGTTGTGTACCAGTTCAACGGCGACCCCGCCGGGCACCCCCACCTCGGCGGACGCACCCGCCGCCTGGGCGGACAGCAGGGCCAGCGCCGGGCGCACGGCCTTGCCGCCGTCGCCCTTCACGGCCGTGCCGTCCCGGTCGATCCAGCCGAAGTGGTACGCCGCGACGGTGTCCATCGGTGCGGCCAAACGGGCGACGGCGGCGCGCAGCGGCGGGGTGCAGAGCGTGCGGCTGCGGGCCAGCAGCTCCGGCACCGAGACCGGTTCGGCGTGCGCCGTGCCTCCAGCGGCGGTGCCGGTGCGTGACTCCACGTGCGTTCCCTCTCCCTGGTGGTGCCGGACCGCGCGGGCCGGCCGGATGCTTGCGGTGTCGGCGCGCCCGGGGTGCCCGGCGCGTCCGGGGGGACGGGCGCCGGCTCTCGCGGGGTCGCCGGCGACGGGGCCGCTGGTCACCTCGGCCACCTCCCGTCGCCCCGGTCCACCGGGCGGCGGGCGCCTGAGGCGGCGAGCGCCGCGTCGGCCGCGGCGTGGCCGCTGCGCACGGCCCCCTCCATCGTCGCGGGCCAGCCCGTGGCCGTCCACGAACCGGCCAGCAGCAGGCCGGGCACGCGGGTGCCCGCCGAGGGGCGCAGCGCCGCGGTGCCGGGGGCCGGGTCGAACGTGGCGGTGCGCTCGCGGGTGACGAAGAAGTCCAGCACCTCGGCGCCCGCCGCGGCGGGCAGCAGCCGGGCGAGCTCCGGGAGGTACCGCTCGCGCAGCTCGGCGACGGGCAGGTCGATCTCGTCCCGCACGGCGGACTGGGAGAGCGCCAGGTACTGGGCGCCGGGGTGCTCGCGGCCGAGCGGCGCGGCGGCCAGTCCGGAGTGGTCGGTGCGGTCGAAGACCCACTGGACCGGGGAGTCGAGCGCCGCGAAGAAGGGGCGGCGCAGGACCTTGCGGTCGTAGACGACGTGGACGTTGAGGATCGGCGAGGTGCCGAAGCCGGCCAGGCGCTCCTGTGCGGGGATCGCGTCCGGCGGCAGCAGGGCGGCCGCGCTGTCCTGGGCGCCGGCCAGGACGACGGTCTCGGCGGTGAGCAGCTCGCCGCCCTCCAGGCGTACGGCGTGCTGCTGCGCGCCGGGCTTGAGCTCCGCCGCGCGGGCGCGCAGCAGCACCGTCACGCCCGCGCGCTCCAGCTCGGCGAGCGCCCGGTCGTGGTGGATGGTGCCGAGCGGGACGGCGGCGACGCCGATGTCGGAGGCGCCCGGGTCGGAGAGCAGGCCGGTCTTGAACACCATGGCCGCGAGGGCCAGCGACACGTCGTCCGCGTAGGCGTTCAGGGTGGCGACGCCGACCAGGTCCCACAGGGCGGCGAGGGTCCGCTCGTTCTGCCCGTGGCGGCGCAGCCACGCGCCGAAGGACGTGCCGTCCAGCGCCGGGTCCGCCAGGTCGAGGCGCTGGAGGGCGAGCGCGCCGCGGACCACCCGGGCGCGGTCGGCCGGGCCGAGGTGCGGGTAGCGGGCGAGGCTGCCGGCCAGGTGCAGCGGGACCGGCAGGCCGGCCCGGCGCAGCCGGCCGAGGGTGCGCACGGGCGCCTCGGCCGGGCCGGTGACGGAGAGCACCGGGACGTCGAGCCGCTCCTGGAGGTGGGTGAGGCGGGTGGCGCCGAGCCGGTCGAGCAGGCCGCGGTAGGCGGTGCAGCAGCGCAGGTAGACGTGCTGGCCGTTGTCGACGGTCAGCTCGCCGCGCCGGAAGGAGAAGGCGAGGCCGCCGAGCCGGGGCCGCCCCTCCACCAGGGTGACCCGCTGCCCGGCCTCGGCCAGGCGCAGCGCGGCGGTGATCCCGGCCAGGCCGCCGCCGACCACGACGGCGGCCGGGCGCGCGGCATCGGCTCGCCCGGTCATCGGCCCTCCCCCTCGCGATCGCTGGACCGCCCGGCGGCGGCTGCCGTGGTCGGCTCGGTCGTGGACAACGCGGCTCTACCCATGCGTGATTCCCCGCTGACACAGCGTGACAGAACTGCGGCGAGAATCAAGAACGCCCCCCGGCGAGCCCGGAAAGCGCCACGTACGCCTTCTCCCAGCCCGGCAGCGAGACCCGGCCGCGCAGCACCGACTCGGGGTCGGCCGCGATCCGGCCGAGCAGCCGGTGGTAGATGCCGGCCATCGCGGCCGTGCAGGCCCGGCTGCGGCGGTCGAGCATCGGCAGCAGCCGCAGGCCCTCCTCGAACGCGGCCTGCGCCCGGGCGGCCTCGAAGGCGACCAGGCCGGTGAAGTCCGCGCCGGCCGGCGGCCTGGGCTGGGCGAAGCCCTCCTGGCAGCCGAACCGGACCAGGTCCTCGGTGGGCAGGTAGGTGCGGCCGTTCAGGGCGTCCTCGCGCAGGTCGCGCAGGATGTTGGTGAGCTGGAGCGCGAGCCCGAGGGTGTCGGCGTAGTGCGCCCCGCGCTCGGGGTCGTCGCAGCCGTACACGCCGAGCGACAGCCGGCCGATCGCGCCGGCCACGCAGCGGCAGTAGACCTTGAGCTCCTCGTACGTCTGGTACTCGGCGCCCTTGAGGTCCATCTCGACGCCGTCGATCAGTTCGTCGAAGCCGCCGATCGGGATCGGGAAGCGACGGGCCGCGTCCGCGAGGGCGACCTTGATCGGGTCGGTGTCGTCCTCGGCGACCTTGCCGGCGCGGACGTCGTCCAGCAGTTCGCGGGTGCGCAGCAGTGCCTCGGCCTTGCGGTCGGCCGGCAGGTCGCCGTCGCCGATGTCGTCCACCCGGCGGGCCAGGGCGTACAGGGCCGACATGGCCAGCCGCTTGGGCTCCGGCAGCAGCCGGATGCCGTAGCTGAAATTGCGCGCCTGGAGTCCGGTGACTGCCTCGCAGTACCGGTAGGCCGCCATGACCTGGGCCGACGCCAGTGGTGATGCCGCCACTCGGGCGTTCACCTTCCCTTCGCGAAGATGGCCGCCGCCTTCGCTGCGAGGCGGCGCTTGTCCGGCTTCGTCTGCTGGGCGAGCACGTCGTACCCGGCGTCCTCGACGGCCGCCAGGGCCGCGTAACCACCTGCGGTGAATCCCGCCAGGAGCAGTCGAAGCCTCCCCCGAACCGTACCTACCAGCGGCGCGCCGCGGTCGAGCAGGGTGCGGGCCCGCTCGGCCTCGAAGGCGATCAGCTCGCGGACCGGGCCGTCGGCGCTCGGCGCGGCCAGGTCGGCCTCGGTGACGCCGAAGCGCTCCAGGTCCTCGGCGGGCAGGTAGATCCGGCCGCGGGCGAGGTCCTCGGCGACGTCCTGGAGGTGTTCGACCACTTGGAGGGCGGTGCAGATCGCGTCGGAGAGCCCGACGCGCTCGGGCGTGGAGACGCCGGCGATGGCGAGCACCAGGCGGCCCACCGGGTCGGCGGAGAGCGTGCAGTAGCCGACGAGGTCGTCCCAGGTGGCGTAGCGGGCGGTGGTCTGGTCGACCCGGTTGGCCTCGATCAGGCGGCGGAAGGGCTCGGGGGTCAGTCCGTGCCGGTCGACGACCGGGACGAGGGCGCGCATCAGCGGGTGCCGGGGCCGGTCGGCGCCGCCCGGGCGCAGCGCCGTCTCGAAGACCCGGTCGAGGTCGCGGTCCAGTCCGTCGAGCAGGGCGAGCCGGAAGGCGACCTCGTCGGGAGCGGGCGGGCCGCACTGGGCCGAAGGGGTGGTGGCGGACGCCGGGAAGGGGGTGTCGACGCCGAGGAGGCGGGCGGCGCCGGCCGGGTCGGCGAGGTCGCCGTCGCCCGCGTCGTCGACCAGCCGGGCGAAGCCGTAGACCGCCATCAGGTCACCGCGCCAGGCGGCGGGCAGGAAGAAGGGGGCGACCGGGAAGTTCTCCGCGCTCGCCTTCTCCAGGGTCGCCCCCGCGGTCTGGTCCACGGGCTCGTTGCTGGGCTGGGCCGAAGCCGACACTGCTGTCACTCCCCCGTTCTACACCGATGGGCATCACCGGCCCGACTCGGACACGCGTCCGAGCACGGGCGTCACGTCCGGCACACGCCCCCCGCGCATACAGCCTGACACCACGGGCCGCGCCGCAGAAGAGCGCCCCGCCCGGCGCACGGGGCGCTCACCCCGCCGGGGGCGGGCCACCCGGACTACCGGCGCCGGGCACACGGCGGGGGGGGGGGGGCCGGCGCGTACCGCGGGGCGGGCCCGGCGCGGGGGCCCGCCCCGGGGCGCCGGGGGGGGTGCCCCGGGGGCGCGGCGCCCGGGCGCGCAGCGCGGCGGCGCGCGACGACAGCCGGGCGGACAGCTGGGTGAGGTCGCCGGGCACCGGGTTGAGCAGGTCCGGGC
>NZ_JBHWGV010000043.1:62196-70153 GCF_042732955.1 Kitasatospora sp. NPDC059747
GGCGCCGGCGCCCCCCCCGCCGGGGTGCGCGCCCCCCCGGGTCTCCGCGGGGCGGCGGCCGGGGGGGGGGCGGGCGCGGGAGACCCCCCCCCCCCCCCCCCCGCGCGGCTCGGGTGCTACGGGCGCTCGCCGCGCTCGTAGCGGCCGACGACCTCGTCGGTCGGGCCGTCCATGACCAGCTCGCCGTGCTCGATCCAGATGGTCCGCTCGCAGACCTCGCGGATCGAGCTGTTGTCGTGGCTGACCAGGAAGACCGTACCGGCCGACTGGCGCAGCTCCTCGATCCGCTTCTTGCTGCGCTGCTGGAAGGCCTGGTCGCCGGTGGCCAGCGCCTCGTCGATCAGCAGCACGTCGTGGGTCTTCGCCGCGGCGATGGAGAACCGCAGGCGGGCGCCCATGCCGGAGGAGTACGTGCGCATCGGCAGGGAGATGAAGTCCCCCTTCTCGTTGATGCCCGAGAACTCGACGATGTCCTGGTAGCGGCGCCGGACCTCGGCCGGCGGCATGCCCATCGCGAGGCAGCCGAGGACGACGTTGCGCTCACCGGTGAGCTCGTTCATCAGGGCCGCGTTCACGCCCAGCAGCGAGGGCTGGCCGTTGGTGTAGATGCCGCCCTTCTCGGTCGGCAGCAGGCCCGCGATGGCGGCCAGCATGGTCGACTTGCCGGAGCCGTTCGAGCCGATCAGGCCGACCGCCTCGCCCTTGTAGGCGGTGAAGCTGATGCCGCGCACGGCGTGCACCTCGCGCACGCCGGCCGAGCGCTTGCGGCTGACGATGCGGCTGAGCGCCGAGGTGGCGCTGCCCTTGCCGGACCCGGCGCCGTGCACGCGGTAGACGATGTGCACGTCGTCGACGACGACGGTGGGCTCGCGGGCGACGTCGGTGTCCCGGACGGTGTTCTTGTTCAGGTCTGCGTCAGCCACGGCCGTACTCCTCCTCGGCCTTCCAGAAGAAGACGTATCCGACGATGAACATCCCCACGCCCCAGGCGATGCCGTACGTCCACTGGTGCGGCGGGATCGTCTGGTGGGCGGGCTGGTGGTGGTTGTAGATGATCGGCGCGAAGGCGTGCCGCAGCAGGTCCATGTAGACCGAGGCCGGGTTGACGGCCATGATCGTCTGGATGTAGTGGGGCCAGGTGCTGACCTTGTCCTGGATGCTGAACATCACGCCGGACAGGAACATCCAGGCGCGCATCACGAACGGGATCAGCTGGGAGATGTCACTGGTCTTGGCGCCGATCCGGGCGAAGATCAGGGAGACGCCGGTGTTGAACATCGTCTGCAGGAGCAGCGCCGGGATGATCAGCAGCCAGGTGCGGCCCGGCGTGATGCCGGCCGCCAGGACGGTGGCGACCAGGACCACCATCGAGATCAGCAGCTGCTGCAGCTGGATCACCGTGAAGGCGATCGGCAGGCAGGCGCGCGGGAAGTGCAGCGCGCGGATCAGCCCGAGGCTGTCGGAGATCGCCCGGGTGCCGGACTGCACCGCGTTCTGGGTGAACTGGAAGACGAAGACGCCGATGCACAGCCACGCGATGTAGGTGTTCGGCGGGAAGTTGTCCTTGCTCTTCAGGATCACGCCGAAGACCAGGTAGAACACCGCGCAGTTCAGCAGCGGGGTCACGACCTGCCACAGCTGGCCGAGCTTGGCATCGGTGTACTGCGCCACCAGTCGGGCGGTGGCGAAGGCCCAGATGAAGTGGCGCCGGGCCCAGAGCTGCTTGGTGTAGGCGAAGAGGCCGGGCCGCCGGCCGCTCACGGCCAGGCCGTACTTGTCCGCAAGCTGCTTGGGGGTCAGGCCCGCGTCCGCCCCCCTGGGGGCTGAGAGGCTGACGGGTTCACTCACTGTCGACACATTCGTCCTTCACGCGGGATCGGTCGGGGCGGCCGGTCGGCGGGGGTCCGCCGGCCTTGCGCCGATGGGGATCCACTGGGATCACGGGGGAGTCCGGCCGGTGTGTGGCACCGGCCGCAGCGATCGATCATTCGATCAAATGAGATCAGATGACCGGTGGGCGGCCCAGCCTGGTCAATCGCCAAACGGTACGCCATCGCATCGGGCGACGCGGACCGCAAGGTTCGCGCCAGCCCGCCCGGAACCCGCCCCACCAGGCCTTCAGCGCCTCCGGGGAGGGGCGGCGGGCCAGGGTCAGCAGGAACCAGGTTCCCAGATAGAGAGGCACGAACAGGGCCGGAAGGTTCCGTCGCGCGAGCCAAACCCTGTTCCGCGCCACGTTGTGGAAATACGTGGCGTGCCGGGCCGGCGAGGTCGTCGGGTGGTGCAGGACCACGTCCGCCCGGTAGTCGATGGCCCAGCCGGCGTCCAGCGCGCGCCACGCGAGGTCGGTCTCCTCGTGCGCGTAGAAGAACTCGGCGGGCAGCTGCCCGGCCTGCTCGAACACCGTGCAGCGCACGGCGCTCGCGCCGCCCAGGAAGGTCGTCACCCGGGAGGAGCGCAGCGGGTCGCTCGCGCGCAGCCGGGGCACGTGCCGGCGCGCGGTGACACCGGTGTCGGGGTCGGCGATCCGGAACGAGACGATGCCCAGCTCCGGGTCGGCGGTGAAGGCCTCGCGCAGGAGGCGGGCGGAGTCGGTGCGCGGCAGGTGGCCGTCGTCGTCCAGGAACAGGACGGCGTCGACGTCCCGCCCGTCCCGGCCGAACAGCTCGATGCCGACGTTGCGCCCGCCGGGGATGCCGAGGTTCTCCGGCAGCTCGACGCTGCGCACGCCCTCCGGCAGCGGGGGAAGCGGCGCGCCGTTGGCCACCACGGCCAGCTCGACCGCCGGGCCCTCCTGGGCGCGGACGGACTCGATCAGGGCGTTCAGCTCGGCCGGGCGGTTGCCCATCGTGATGATCACGGCGCCGAGGCGGAAGCCGTCGGCGCGTGGACCGGCACCGGCGTTCGCGGAGGTGTTCATAGAGGTGTTCGCGGAAGTGTTCATCGGAGCCTGCTCGAAAGGACGATGCTCAGCAGGTGCAGGACGGTCTGCAGCATGGCGATCGCGGCCAGCACGACCACGGCCAGCCGGGTGAAGAACAGACCGCCGTGGACGGCGTCGGCGACGCCGGCGGCCAGGATGAACAGCGAGGCCTCGACCGCGCCCACCAGGCGGTGGAACTTCAGGAGCGAGGCCGCGCGGCGGGCCTTGGCCACGGCCGCGGAGCGCGGCACCGAGGCGCTGTCCTCGACCGCCGTCAGGCCGCTGCGGGCGCGGGCCACGTCCACCAGGTCCGTCTCGGACTTGATCAGGATCGCGCCGAGCGCGGCCAGCGTGCCGAGGAAGGCCCACTCCCAGTGCGCCGCCGGGCCCTGCCGGTGGAAGAGGTCGCAGCCGCGCAGGCCGAGGCCGGTCAGCAGCGCGGCCTCGGACATGTAGTGGCCGACCCGGTCCAGGTAGACGCCGGTGAGCGAGGTCTGCCGGCGCCAGCGCGCCACCTCGCCGTCCACGCAGTCCAGCAGCAGGTACAGCTGGATCAGCAGGGCGCCCAGGACGGCGCCGGTCAGGCCCGGCACCACCAGCGCGGCACCGGCCAGGACGCCGGTGACCATCATCAGGTAGGTGAGGCCGTTGGGGGTGATCGTCGTGACGGTCGAGAGCACCCGCGTGACCCGCAGCGAGATGCTCCGCATGTACAGGCGCCCGGCCCAGTGCTCGGCGCTGCGGCGCTGGAGCATGCCCTCCGGGTGGATCACCGCGCGCAGCTCCTCGATCGAGGGCCGGCGGGTCAGGTCCACCGGGGGCCGCTCGGCGCCCGCGGTGGAGGGGTCAGCTGTTGACGGCTTGGACATAGTCGGCGTACGCGTCCCTGATTGCTGAGGGGGAGAGGTCGAGGTGCTCAAGGATGGTGAAGCGGCCCGGCCGGGTGTTCGGAGCGTAGTGCACCGCCTCGGTGAACTCCGCCTCGGTGAAGCCGATCTGAGCGGCGGTCACCGGCAGGCCGTGGCGCGCCAGGCGCTCCACGATCAGACCGGTCAGCTCGCGCTCGCCCCGCAGGAAGCTGGCGAACGCCGCGCCGAGGCCGACCTGTTCGCCGTGCTGGGCGGACCGCTTGGGATACAGCACGTCCAGGGCATGCGAGATCTCGTGGCAGGCGCCCGACGAGGGCCGGGTGCTGCCCGCGATGTTCATCGCGATGCCGGACAGTACCAGGGCTTCCGCGAGCGCCGTCAGGAGGTCCTGGTCCGCCAGGTTCCCGGGGTGGCGCAGCAGGTTCTCGCCCGCCGAACGGGCCATCGCCACGGCCAGCCCGTCCACCGGCTCGCCGGTGACCGCGTGCGACAGCTCCCAGTCCGCGCAGGCGGAGATGTTGGAGACGACGTCGCCGATGCCGGCCGCCACGAAGCGCGGCGGGGCCTGGCGGATCACGTCCAGGTCGACGACGATGCCGATCGGGCTGGGCACCCCGTAGGAGCCCCGGCCGGCGTCGTTGTCGAGCGTGGAGACCGGCGAGCAGATGCCGTCGTGCGCGAGGTTGGTGGCCACCGCGACCAGCGGCAGGCCGACCCGGGCCGCGGCGTACTTGGCGGCGTCGATGATCTTGCCGCCGCCCAGGCCCACGACCGCGTCGTAGTGGCCGCCGCGCATCGCCTCGGCGAAGCGCACCGCGCTGTCCAGGCTGCCGTCGTCCACGCTGAACCAGTCGGCACCGGGCAGGGCCGGCTCCAGGCGCTCGCGCATCGCGGCGCCCGAGCCGTTGCTGATCGCCACCGCGATCCGGCCCGAGGCCGACAGCCGCTGGTCCGCGAGGATCCCGCCGAGCGCGTCCAGCGCGCCCGGGCGGACCTCGACGAACAGCGGCGAGGGGACCAGTCGGGTCAGTACCGGCACGCGATCTCCCGCGCCTTCGCCAGGTCGTCGTGGTTGTCGACCTCGACCCAGGAGACCTCGCCGATCGGCTGCACGTCGATCCGCAGGCCGCGGTCGACCATCTCCTGGTAGCCGTCCTCGTAGTACAGCTGCGGGTCGCGCTCGTAGGTGGCGCGCAGCGCGTCGGTGAGGTCCGCGGCGGCCGAGGGGTTGATCACGGTCACGCCGATGTACTCGCCGCTCGCCTCGACCGGGTCCATCAGCTTGGTGATGCGGCGCATGCCGGCGGCCGGGTCGACGACGACCTTCATCTCCTCGTCGGCGAGCTTCTTCACCGTGTCGAGGGCCAGCAGGATGCCGGGGGCCTCGCCGGCCTCGGTCAGGCGGCGGTTGCCCTCCAGCATGGTGCGCTGGACGGAGGCCGGGTGGACGGTGTCGCCGTTGGCGAGCAGCAGGCCCTCGGCGAAGAGGTCGCGGGCGCACCACAGGGAGTAGGCGTTGTTCCACTCCTCGGCCTTGTCGTTCTCGACCAGGTGGAGCTTGACGCCGTACTTGCTCTCCAGGGCGTCCTTGCGGTCGTACACCGCCTCCTTGCGGTAGCCGACGACGATCGCGGCCTCGCGCAGCCCGACCTCCGCGAAGTTGCCGAGGGTGAGGTCCAGGACGGTCCGCTCCCCGTCGACCGGCACCAGCGCCTTGGGCAGGGTGTCGGTGTACGGGCGCAACCGGCGGCCGGCGCCGGCTGCCAGAACGAGGCCGATCATGCGGGGGTCTCCTGATCCGTCGTGCTGTGCGCGGGTGCGCCGGGGCACCGGAACGAGTCGCCCGGGCCGCGCAATCGGCGCGCCGGTGCCGGCGCAGATGCGGGCACCTTGTCCTTAGTGATGGTAGGCGACCGGGGCGACCGGCCCGAACGCGGCCGGGGACCTGGGAGGTGCCTGAACGGTGGCTGGGAACGACGGCCGGAGCGGCGCACCGGAGCGGGCGCGAACGGGGCCGGCGCGCCTCCTGGCGCGCCCGAACGGGCCTCGAACGACTCCGAACCCTTTTGCTAACTCCATGACCCTTCCGGGGCCCTCTGACGTCCTTCTCCGTCCGGAAAAGTCCCCCTGAGGGTCATGATCCGCCAGGTTGTGCGTGGGACCCGTGCCGACCGCCACCCATACGGCAGACTGGAGCCCGACGCCGGCGCCGGTGCCCCCGCTGCGTCCGATGCACCCGCTGCACCGGACGCAACCCGATGCTTCCGTTGCTCCCGCTCCCCGAAAGAGGCCACCCCATGCCCCAGAGTCCGCCGACCAGCCCGACGCACTTCACCTCCGAGATCGACACCGGTCTCGACGTGGAGACCGACGTGACGGCCGACCCCGGGGGCACCGCCGGGAGCACCGGCCCGGAGATCCTGCTGGAACTCGTCGACGACGAGGGCACCACCATCGGCACGGCCGAGAAGCACTGGGCCCACCAGCAGCCGGGGCGCCTGCACCGGGCCTTCTCGGTGTTCCTCTTCGACCGCCAGGGCCGGCTGCTGCTCCAGCGCCGCGCGCTCGGCAAGTACCACTCCCCCGGCGTCTGGTCGAACACCTGCTGCGGCCACCCCTACCCGGACGAGCCGCCGTTCGTCGCCGCCGCCCGCCGCACCTCGGAGGAGCTGGGCGTCGCGCCGGCACTGCTGTGCGAGGCCGGGACGGTGCGCTACGACCTGCCGGACGAGGCCTCCGGGCTGATCGAGCGCGAGTGGAACCACCTGTTCGTGGGCCTGGTCACGGCGCCGGTCGTCCCCGATCCGGACGAGGTGGACGACTACGCCTTCGTCACCGCGCAGGAGCTGCGCGAGCTGCGGACCGAGCGGCCGTTCTCGGTGTGGTTCGAGACCGTCTTCGAGGCGGCGCTGCCGGGGATCCGGGAGATCGCCGGACGGGACTGGTAGTCCGATGGTCCGGTAGTCCGGCTAGTCCGCGCGGGACTGGTGGCGGGGGCAGGACTGGTGGCGAGGACGGGACTGGCGGCGGGGGCGGTGACCGCCGGGATGGTCGGGATCGTCCGGATGGTCACGGACAGTCGTCGTGCCGCGGAGGGAGCGGAGGGATGGGCAGCGAGGCCCAGATGACCTTGCCGCCCTCCCCCGTCCGCTCCACGTCGCACACGCCCCCGGCCTGCAGGGTCACGCTCTTGACCAGCAGCAGGCCGCGCCCCCCGGTGCGGCCGGTGTCGCTCTCCAGCGCCTTCGGGCGGTACGGGTCGCCGTCCTCGACCGAGACCCGCACCCACCCGTCGCGCACCGCCAGCTCGGTGGTCACCTCGGGCGAGAGCTCGGCGGCGTGCGTCACGGCGTTGCTGACCAGCTCGGAGACGATCAGCAGCACGTCGTCCACCAGCTCCTGGTGGCGCACCCCGGTCATGCCCTGGGCCAGCAGGCGGTCGCGCACCGCGTGCCGGGTGCGCGGCACCGAGGACTCCGTGGCGGGCACCGGGAAGCGCCAGACGCCCTCGGCCGGCTCCGGCGCCGGGCGGGCGGGCCCCCGCAGGGCCCGGTCGCGTCTCGGCTCGGCCTTCGCCGCCCCGCTGATCTGCTCCACGTCCAGCCGCCCTTCGTCCGCGACCCGGGAATCAGGCGTTCCGCTGGCGCCCTCGGTCCACAGAGGCTAGGAGAGCCGCCACGGGGACCGCGGCACCGTCGAGAAGTTGCCCGTGTCGGATCGGTGTCGACCGGTCCCGATCGGCGGGGCGGCGCAATCGGACCGTTTCCTTCGCCCTCGCCACCGCTTCGGCCGGTGATCGGGTGGCCCGGCGAGGCTTCGCCGTCCGGCGCTGGTCGGGCCGTCGTCGGGGGGCGTCGGGGTGTCCCCCGGCGGTCGCCGTCGAGCCGGGGTCCCCGCCGGGGAAACGCAGGTGAGAAGCACTCCAGAACCCTGGTAATGTTCTCTCTGTCGCCGAGGGGGCGAGAAAAACCCCGAAGCACACACCCCGTCCGGGTGGCGGAATGGCAGACGCGCTAGCTTGAGGTGCTAGTGCCCTTTATCGGGCGTGGGGGTTCAAGTCCCCCCTCGGACACCATCGAATTCCCCGTGGATCCGCAAGGATTCCACGGGGGAATTTTTTGTTTTCTCCCCCGCGGGTGGGCGGGCCCGCGCCCCGCCGGCCCCC
>NZ_JBHWGV010000044.1:0-2145 GCF_042732955.1 Kitasatospora sp. NPDC059747
TCGACCCCCGGCGCTGGAGGGGCGCGGGCGCCGGGGGGGGCCCCGCCCCGCGCGGGCCCCCCCGCGGCGGCGGCCGGGCGGCGCACCCCCCGCCTCGACTCGCTGACCGGACTGCGCTTCTTCGCCGCGCTGTCCGTCTTCGTGTGCCACTCCTCGTACCTGGCGCTGCCGACCTTCGCCGACCACCACACCAACGTCGTCTTCCACGAGGTCTCCAACCAGTTCGGCGGCCTCGGCGTGGCGTTCTTCTTCGTCCTCAGCGGTTTCGTGCTCACCTGGTCGTCCCGCACAGGCGACCGCCTCGGGGCCTTCTACCGCCGCCGGTTCGTCAAGATCCTGCCGCTGTACTACGCGGCCGGCGCGGCGTCGGTGGCGGTGTTCTGGGGCACCGGCACGCAACTCTCCGACGTGCTGCGCTACGCGACGCTCACCCAGGTGTGGGTGCCGAACCCGAAGCACAACTTCACCGTCCTGCCCCCGGGCTGGTCGCTCGCGGTGGAGGCGGTGTTCTACCTGGTGTTCCCGTTCGTGATCGCCCGGTTCCGCACCGTCCGCTCCGGCACCTCCTGGGCCGGGCTGGCCGTGTGCGTGGCCGGCGCCGTCCTGATGCCGGTCCTCGCCTACACGCTGCCGTCGGGGAACATCAAGCTGATCAGCGAGCCGAGCGTGACGGGCTTCCAGCTGTGGTTCGCCTACGTGTTCCCGCTGGGGCGTCTCTTCGACTTCTTCGCGGGCATGTTCGCCGCCCAGCTGGTGGCCTCCGGCCGCTTCCCGCGGATCAGCCTGCCGTGGGTGCTGGTGTCGTTCGTCCCGGCCTACGCCGTCGCCACCTACAGCCCGGTGCTGTTCGGCTGGCGGGCGCCGCTGATCGTCCCGTGCGTGCTGCTCATCGTGGCGGCCGCCCAGCGGGACGTCGCCGGCCGCCCGGGCGTCCTGGCCTCCCGGCCCCTGCTGGCGCTCGGCAACGCGTCGTTCGCGTTCTACCTGTGCCACTACCTGGTGCTCTACACGCTGAACATCAAGGTGCTGCACGGGCCGTTCGGCTCGGGGGCGATGGTCGCCGTCTACCTGGCGTCGGCGCTGGCCGTCTCCCTCGTGATCGCCGGACTGCTGTACCGGTACGTGGAGATGCCGCTCGTGCGGCGGTTCGGCAAGCGGAAGGGAGAGAGGTGACGGACCTCCAGTCGCCGGTGTCGAGCGCGCTGCTCGGCACCGGCCGCACCGAGTACCTGAGCGCCGGGACGGGCACCGGGCTCGCCCTCGCCCACGGGGCGGGCGGCGACGTCGAGTTGAACTTCGGGCCGCTGATCCGGCGCCTCGCCGGGCGCCGCCACCTCGTCGGCACCCGCTACCCGGGCACCGGCGCGTCGGACCCGTCCGGCGACCTCGACGTGTTCGCACTGGCGGACTCCCTGGTCGCCGCCCTGGTCCGCGAGGGCCACGAGCGGTTCCCGGTGGTCGGCTCGTCCTTCGGCAGCGCCGTCGCCCTCGCCACCGCGCTGCGCCACCCGGAGCGGGTCACCGGCCTGGTGCTCACGGTCGGCTTCAGCGAGCCGGACGCGCAGTTGCGCACGGTCGCCGCGGTGTGGGAGGCCCTGGCCGCGGCCGGGGACCCGTCCGTGCTGGGCGCCTACCTGATCGGCCTGCTGACGCACCCCCGGCTCCTCACGGAGCTGGGCGCGGAGGAGCACGGCGCACAGGCCGCCGCCGTCGGGGCGGGGCTGCCCGCGGGCGGGCTGCTCCAGATCACCGCCGCCACCCGGGTCGACCTGACCGGTCGCCTGGGCGAGATCGCCGTGCCCACGCTCGTCGTCGTCGCGGGCGCCGACCGCGTCGTCCTCCCGGCCACCAGCCGGCTGCTGGGGGAGCGGATCCCGGGGGCGACGGTCGTCGAGTACCCGGGCGCGGGCCACGCCTTCACCGAGGACGAGGGCCGGCTGTGGGCGCGGGACGTCGAGCGCTTCCTCGACGAACACGCCGTCTGACCGGCCCGGTCACCCCGCACCCCTGTTGCCGTTGGTTGTTCCGGTGGGGCGGGGGGGGCGGCCCCCGCCCCCCCCCCCACCGCATAGGCGGGGGCGCGGGGCGGGGCGGGCGGGGGGGGGGAAGCGCGCCCGCCCGCCGCGGGGCGGGCCCCCCGCGGGG